>CALGFJ010000042.1 GCA_937881055.1 uncultured Acidimicrobiaceae bacterium
CACGCCATCGTCAAGACGTCGCCGCTTGCAATTAACGACCAAGGGGTGTCTCCGATTGGAGAATCGAGGAATGGAACCCGTGACCGATGCCCGATGATCTGGGGCACTCTGCTCGCTGATAATTTCTGAACGCTAGGCGGCTGGGGTAACGCCGGCGGCCACGAGTTGTGCCCAGACTTCATCTATTGGAGTACCGCGCGGCGACACCTTCCATTCGCGCGGGCCGGTCCCGTCGGTCCCCCAGAGCCTGATGCACTCACGACTTCCGGCCACAAGCGGCCAAACGCTGAGGCGCTCCCGACGCATAGTGGCACCCTCGAGCAGCATCGTGTTCCCCGAGACCAGCCCATCGAATGCGCCGATAGTCACCTCAAGGCCGCCGGAGTGAAGCAACAGTTCTGGCCAACCCGGTCTCTTCAAAGTCGCCCATCCGCTGCCCTCAGTTCCTCTCGCGTGGATCAGCACGGCTGCCCTTGTGGCGAAAGTTACCGGCTGCCCGTGCACGATTTCGCGCGTAAGAGATTCGCGCCGTCGCCGGACAGCGAAGCTTGTCAGCGCCACCATTGCGACAACCACCCACGCAATCAAGAACCAGGTCCCCGAGTTCATCTGCTGGGGGACTCCTCGATAGGTTGGCTGGCCTGTTGAACATCGCTCACGAGTTCCATTTTGACAATATCGGCTTGTTGTGGCAAGACAGAAGTAACTGTGGCCCGACGCGAACCCGCACGCGAACCGTAGCAACCGAATTTTGAAACACGCCGAGAAGAGTGCGAACTTCTAAGTCCGGATAGGCCTCATTTTAGGCCTCATATTTCTGCAACACCACGAGACCAGACCGACTCAGAACAACACGTTTTCTAGACGGTTAAAGACATACGCGACGAGACCGACACACAACAACAGTTCGCAGGTTCCTTTTAATCCCAAGGTGCCGGGATCGAGACCCGGGCGGCCCACTATTAGATAGATGGGCGTTCACGCTCGTGGAACCCAACGGTCGCGGTGCATCTGGACTAAATCGAAGATTCTCGCTCTAGTTTTACAGCGCAACGTGGTCTCTTGAGAAGCGTCTTCGACATTGATGAACGCAGTAGACCTCATTTCAAGCCTCGCATCTGCCGACCTTTCGAAGCGGGAACGACCAGCGAGAACACCGTCTTTGGAATCAACTGGTCTCCGCGCTCCAGTGCGAATCAGAACTCCGAAGTGAGTAATAAGAAGTTGCGTCGTCCGCGATGATTCTCTTCCTGATGGTTTAGGGCGCGAATTAGATTTGGACTGTCTCAACTTTTCCAAACACCGACCATCAAGCGAGCAGAGCCCATGCCCACCCCTCCTACACAATTGACCCTTCAGTTGCTCGTCGAATTGGACGAAGTCACGCCCACCGTCTGGCGCCGGATCCTAGTGCCGACGGGCATACGGATGGCGCGACTACACGACATGATTCAGGCCGCCATGGGCTGGACTAACTCGCACTTGCACGCTTACACCGTCGACAGCACACGTTATGGGATGTGCTTTGACGAACATCCCGAGGGCGAGATCGACGAGCAGACTGTGACGGTTCTCCAGGCGTTGCGCGGACAGAAGAGCTTCACCTATGAATATGACTTCGGCGACGGCTGGGAGCACACCGTCACCATCGACGCCGAATTCCGCACACCCCATGCTCTCAAGTTCGCCATCTGCCTTTCCGGTGAAAACGCCTGCCCGCCCGAGGACTCTGGTGGGCCGGGTGGTTTTGAGTACTTCCTCGAGGCACTGGCGGACCCCAATCACGAAGAACACGAGAACTACGTGCGTTGGAACGGCGGTGACACTTTTGATCGCACCGCGTTCAATCTGATTGAAGTCAATGTCGCGCTCCAGAAGGTCCGGCAACGCTCCAGCCGGGGACCGGGAATCTGGTAGCAGAGTCATTCGACGAGTGTGAACTCCATGCGTGGGGCCGCAGTCGATATGGGTCTCGGGTTGGGTTCATAGGTTTAGGCGGCATTCAACCCAAAGCCGAGGGCTTCAAACTCGAGATGGAGATGCACTCATCATGAAAGACCCTAGAGTTCCAACGTCGGTCCGGGTATCTCTATCTCACTACTCGGCTGAGTCGCCTGGTCCTCGCCAATACCGGGTCGTTGTTGAAGACCGAGAAGCTCGGGAAGCGCCTCACGGTCTTTCTCTCGATTAGCGAACGTCTTAGCGGCGATGACATCGTCGAGGGACGCGACATGCAGCACGAAGCCGTCACCTCGCAGGACTGTCGATCGTGTGATGAGTTCCTCATACGGTACGGACCGGCCCGAGGAGTCTTTCAAGTCCGCTAACACGTCAAAGGGACCAGCGTCTGTGGTCCACGTCGAGTTGCCCGAGTTCTCTAACATCACGCCATCGAGTTGGACCTTCAGCTGCTTGGCCTCGTCATCGCTCATACGGGCGATTCTCAGTCGTGCGTGCAGTTCGCGTAGCGCCGCCGCAAGGCGCTCCAGATTGACACGTTCGCGGCGCACCACGCAGTCCGCGTCTTCGGTCTCTCGTTCCGCGCCATATGCAGTGGCGGCCACACCGCCAACCAAGAGATATTCGACCTCGTGGCGATTGAGTACTTCAATCAGTCGAGGTAAATCAAGGCTGGGACCGTCACTTATTGGGGTCATTCAGCGCGGCTCTCGACGTCCGGATGGCGTCGACTTCAGCGAGCCACTGCTCGGCTGCTTCTTTCGAGTCAATTCGGCGACCGTCGAGGAGGATCGTCACGTCATCTTCCGAGGGGGGTCCCGCCGAGCGCATACGCTCGGCCAACTCGCCTACCGTCTTCACAGCACTCATCGTCACGGTTCCAGTGTAGGAGTGTTCAGCGAATTTCTGCAGACTCTGCATGGCCCGTTCGTATGAGCGCTGATACCCCCGAGCAGGCCTCGAAACAGGCCTCATTTTTCTGCAACACCACAAGACGAGACCGACTGAAAACAACACGATTCCTTGAAAACTATGGACAAGCGCAACGAGACCGGCTCAGAACAACCGATGGCAAGTTCCTTTTAATCCCAAGGTGCCGGGATCGAGACCCGGGCGGCCCACCAAGTAATTGTAAACACTCGGCTGTTCCTCGTCGAAATGACTTCGGTAGATGCTTTACACAGCGTGAGGAGTTGCGTGACACTCCAGCACCAACAAGATCAGTTCGCCCTTAGTCCGTGACGTCCGGTTCGTAATGGGCGCCGTATTGATTGCGGTGCGCGAAGCTACCGACTCCGCGACGTACCCTCAAGTGGGGCCGCTCGGCTTCGATCGGGTAACCCAGGCGCAGGGCGTAGGCAATGCGAAGTTCGGGTGGGACACCAAGAATTCCCCGTAATTCATCCTCCGTACTCTTTTCCGAGAAGACGCTCATGATCTGGACGCCGATGCCCAGAGCGTTGGCCGCCAGCCACATATTTTCCATCACGCATCCCAGACTGATAATCCCGAGGAAGTCACCGGTCGATCCTGGTGCACGCCGACGTGGGTCGTAGAGGACGATGATGACGAGTGGGCACGAGCGCATCGTGGAGTCGAGAAAGCCGTGCTCCATGTCATCGGTCTCATGGAAGTCACCGTCGGGATTGAGCCACTCGGGTGGAAACGAGTTCGCCAGGATTCCCACGCCCTTTCGGATGAGTTCGTCCTCGCTGAACGAAAGTTGTCGGTAGTTCTCGACGATGAATTCGTGCGTCGTGGTGGAGTGAACGCGACCGATGGTGTCGAGAATCCGAGGGTCGTCAACGATGACGACCTCGAAGTTCTGCATGTTGTGAGCCGTCGGAGCCCAACGGGCCGCCTCGAGGATACTCGTGAGGTCGCGACCACTGATGACTCGGTCCGAGTTGAAGGCGGAGCGCTCGGAGCGGCGCTGGAGGAGATTGAAGAAGTTGGTGCGTTGATCCGATCGCGTGATTTCTGACATGATGGCTCCTTCTTCGCACTTGTGCGCATGGCTTCAGGTCCGCGAGTTGCACTCGCCGCGCATGGTACGACGCTTCAGGCCGCGGGGACAGTGCCAAAAGTCATCCTTTGATTCGCTACGCCGTTCGACGCCACTTGTACCCACCGGAAATCGGTTCATTCGCTGACGGACGAGGCCTCGAAGTGACGTTCTGCCCTACTTATTAAGGATTTGTCGTCCTTACTATTGGCCCGTAGTCGCTGGATGGAGGTGATTCGTGGCGAGACCGAGCGACCTGCTTCGCCGTTTCCGACTTATGGCCGTCCCCGGTAAAGCCGGGCTTGCGGGCGTTCCACTCGACCATGCCGCGGTACTCCGCGAAGAACTGGCACCGGTCTTCGCGGCGCTACGGGCCACGGAAAGTCGCACGAGCGACATCGTCTTGCGAGCCACAGAAGAGGGCGAACGTCGAAAGGCAAGCGCAATCCTCGAGGCGCAGCGTATTCTCCACGATGCTCTACAAGCTCAGCCCGCCGCGCGGGCCGCCGCGGCCACTGCCGCGCGAAGCGAGGCGGAGGCGACAGGCTCCGAACTGCGAATCTCGGCAGACGAGGAAGTCGAGCGAGTCAATAGCGAGGCCAGAAAGAAGATCACGCCTGTCGTGGACGAATTGGTTCATCGAGTCCTCTCATCAGGTACATCAAATAGAGCGTCGCAGTGAGTGCCGGTTGGGTCGCGGCCCAAGTCCGCAGCCGGAGCCTCGCGAGTCACTGCGTCGGTCCCGCCGGAGCGCGCGAGCTCGCGGGCGCCGGATCGCTCGATGCGGCTCTCGCGATCCTCGCTACCTCGAGTTACGGCGAACGCGTTCCCCCCGGCCTCAATCTGGCCGCGAGCGAGCATGAGGTCTTCGCCGGCGTGCTGTGGAACCTTCGTGTGCTCGCCGGATGGAGTCCCGCGCTCGGCGCCTCGCGCCTTCGGACACTCGCTGGCGTATTCGAACTCATGAATCTCCGAAGTGACCTCGCCCGTATCGAAGGACACGAGAGTCCCGCACTCTTCGAGCTTGGATCGCTCGCGAGCGTCTCGAATCGTGTCGCGCCTTCCACGCTCGGCGAACTACGCGACGTCCTTCGTCGCTCCCCGTGGGGTGACCCCGGTGCGCTCGACGCCACGGGCGTGCGCATCGCGATGCAGTTCGCGCTCGCTCGTCGAATCGTGGACGACGTGCCAGAAGCGGGCCAGTGGGCCCAGACTTACGCCGCCCTCGTGCTGAGCCGACTCGTCAAAGAGGATCGTCCGCCCGACGCGGACTCCACGTCAGCGGCGAACGCTCGCGCGATACTCGGCAACAGGGCCCTGTCGGCAACGTCACTCGGCGAACTGCACGGTGCGCTCCCTCGCGACATCGCGTCAATCCTCGAGGGCGTTAAAGGCCCGGACGACCTGTGGCTCGCCGAGGCTCGGTGGCGGACCCGACTTTGGGACGAGGCGCTCGAAATGCTCCGACGAGGTGGCGCTGGACCCGAGACGGTGGTCGCCGCGGTCGCCCTTCAGTTCGCCGACGCCTGGCGGGTCCGGACGGCCCTCGAAGTCGCGGCCCGGGCCGGACGTGGGATCGAGGTGCTCGATGCCGTGGCGTGAGGCGCTCGAGCCTGCGCGCATGCAACGCGTCGCCATCGTCGCTCCGCAGGAGCGACTGCGGACCGTCCTGCTCACGCTCGCGTCGCGCGGCTGTGTGGAGCCGGAACTGTTGGGCGTCTCTGGCACCGAGGCCGAGGCTGTCCTTCAGCGCGTGCAATCGCAGGGTCAAAGAAAACCGACGACGCCGATCCTCTCTCGCGAAACTCCCGACGTCATGGCGCTCGAGCGCGCCGGCGACGCCGCGGCGCTCGCGGGCGAACTGCAGCTCCAGAAGGTCGAAGCGAGCATGATCCGTCAGGGTTCGACCGCGGCGCTCGCGGGTTGGGTCCCGTCCTCGGAGCTTGACGACCTCGCCCAGGTACTCGCCCCCGAAGGTGCAGCCGTCGTGAGCCTCAAACCTCCGCGAGGCGTGCAGCCACCCACGATGCTGCACGGTTCATCCGCTTCGGTTACGTTTCAGCCACTAGTCAACACCTACGGCACCGTGCCCTACGCGGACCTCAACCCCTCGGTGCTGGCGGGCGTCGCCTACGTGCTGATGTTCGGCATGATGTTCGGCGACGCCGGACACGGCTTCTTGCTCCTGGTCCTCGGCTGTATCGCCGCGTGGGCACCGAAGGGTCGGTTGGTGTCGCTGCGAAGGTTCCGATGGGCGGCGCCCTTTCTGATCGGCGCCGGCCTCGTCAGCATGGGCTTCGGCTTCGCCTTCGGAGAGGCGTTCGGTCCGACCGGACTCGTGCCGACGCTGTGGATGCGCCCGCTCGACCACGCCACGACACTGCTCGCCGTGTCGGTGGCCGTCGGTGCAGTCATTCTCGCCGCCTCCTACACGCTCGGCGCCGTCAATCGATTTCGCGAAGGTGGCATCACCCGCTCGCTCGTCGCGTTGTCGGGCATCGCCGGCACCGCGCTCTACGTTGGACTCGCGGTCATCGGTGCAGGTTGGTATTGGCACCGCACATCAATTGTCCTCTCCGGCACGGCGCTCGCGACCCTCGCCCTCGCCCTCGGCTTCGTGGGTCTGTTCGCCGAAGCGGGCGGTCGGGCGTCGGGCGCACTCGAGGCGGGTGTGGAACTCTTTGACGGTCTTTTGCGCCTCGGGACCAACACCGTTTCCTTCGCCCGCCTCGCGGCCTTCGGTCTGACCCACGCGGCACTCAGTTCGCTCGTCTGGACCGGGACCGCGAACCTCTGGAACCGCGGTGGCGTGCTCAACGTCGTTGTCGCGATCATCGTGTTCGCGCTGGGCAACGCCCTCACCTTCGCCCTCGAGGCGCTCGTGGCGGGTGTCCAGGCCCTTCGTCTCGAGTACTACGAAATCTTCTCGCGCGTCTTCACTTCCGAGGGCCGCGAGTTCCATCCCTGGCAGGTTCAGGTCCGTCAATGAAGGAGGTCACATGATTACCTGGCTCATCGCCCTACCCATGCTCGCCCTGGTGAGCGGAGGCATCGTTGTACAGATGCGTCGACATCCGCGCGGCGGGCTCCGGTTGATCAAGTTGGTGAACCTCGCACTGCTGATCGGCGGCGGCGTTCTCGTGGTACTCGCCGCGACCACCACCCCGGCGTCGGCTGCGAGTGCGGCGGCGTCAGCCGCTCCATCGTACGCCGGACAAGCACTCATGGGCGCAGCGATCTCCGTCGCCGGTTCCTCGATCGGCGCCGCGATTGCGGTCGCCTACACCGGATCGGCGGCGCTCGCAGCCATCAGCGAGCGACCCGAGTTGTTCGGTCGCGCCATGGTCTTCGTCGGACTCGCCGAGGGCATCGCTATTTACGGCCTGGTGGTCGCGATAATCCTCATCGGCAAGGTCTGATCTTGGGCCTCATTGTCGTGCTCGGTGAATCGGTTCGGGTGCAGGGTTATGCCCTCGCGGGGGCGAAGACCATCGTCGCCGAGACTCCCGACGAAGTGGTCCACGCGTGGGAAGCCCTCGACGGCCCCGTCACGCTCGTCGTGCTGACAGCCTTCGCCGCCGAGACGCTCGGTGGCGCGGTCCTGACGCGTACTCGCGAGCCGCTCGCCGTGAGGATGACCTCGTGAGCGCAACGTCAATGACCTCCGAATTCGTCGGACCCGAGAGTCCACTCGACGTGCAGTTGCGGTCCGTGATCGCGGGCCTGCTTCAGAACGCCGAGCAGCGCGCTTCACAAATCCTTGAAGAGGCAGACCGGCAGGTGGCCGCCGTGCTCGCCGCCGCCCAGCGCCGCGGCGACGCCATCCTCGAATCGGCTCGCGAAGAAGGGGCGGCGGCCGCTCGACGAGTCGCGACGCGTGTCCTCGCCGAGGCCCGTCGTGAAACTCGCGAGAGGATTCTGCATGCCCAGCGCGATGTCTACGAGCAAGTTCGCTCCCTCGCGCAAGACGAACTCGACCGGATTGCCAGCACACCCGAGGCGAAGGAACTCAACGCTCGCTTGGAGACAGTGGCGCACGACCGTCTGGGTCCGAAGGCCAGAGTGGAAGTTTCGAAATCTGGCATCGGGGTGATCGCCGCACATGGTCGACGACACCTCGACCTCAGCCGCGACGCACTGGTGGAACTCGGGCTTGCGGACATGGCAACGCGGATCGAAGAGCTGTGGTCATGACAAATCGTGCCGATTCCGGTCGCGTGGAGCGAGTGAACGGCCCGCTCGTCGAGGTGAGCGGCCTGAGCGGCGTCGCCGCCCTCGACGTCATCGAGGTCGGACCCCTGCGCATTGCGGCGGAGGTGGTCGCCATACACGAGGGACGCCTTACCGCCGAGGCCTTCGAGTACACGGGCGGGCTGCGGGTCGGCGACGAAGCGACGGCCCAAGGCCGCGCCCTCTCGGCGCGCCTCGGTCCTCACCTACTCGGCGGCGTGTTCGACGGCCTGCTGCGCCCCCTCGAGGGAGGGCCGACCTGGCTCGAACCGGGCTCCCTCGTTGCCCGGCCATCGACGAGGTCGTGGCCGTTCGTCCCCACACCTCTCGAACTGGGCGCGCATCTCGAATCGGGCACCCTCATCGGCACGCTCATGAGCGAGAGCGGCGTCCAGCACCGGGTGCTCGTACCGCCCGACGTGTTCGGGAAGCTCACCTGGCTAAGCGGCGCGCGCGAGGTCGCAGAAAGCGACTCGGTCGCCACGATCGACGGTCGTGACGTCACCCTCTTCGAACTGTGGCCCGTCCGTCGCGCCCGACCGGCTCGTGCGCGCCTTCGCACCGACGAGCCCCTCGTCACCGGACAGCGCGTGGTGGACCTCTTCTTCCCCGTCGCCCAAGGCGCCACCGCTGCCGTGCCCGGAGGCTTCGGCACGGGCAAGACCATGCTCCTCCAGCAGATCGTCAAGTGGGCCGACGTCGAGGTAGTGGTCTTCGTGGGCTGCGGGGAACGGGGCAACGAGCTCGCCGACGCGGTCGCGGACCTCATGGCGCTGAAGGACCCCAAGACTGGCCGGGACCTGCGCGAACGAACCGTCGTCATCGCCAACACGTCGAACATGCCCGTGATGGCCAGGGTCGCGAGCGTCTACACGGGCATGACCGTCGCTGAGTACTTCCGCGACATGGGCTACCGGGTGGTGATGCTGGCCGACTCGACTTCGCGCTGGGCCGAGGCGCTGCGCGAGTTCTCCTCGCGCAGCGGCGAACTACCTGCTGAGGAGGGCTACCCCGCGAGCCTCTCCTCGTCGCTCGCCGCCTTCTACGAACGCGCGGCGCGCGTCACCACTCTCGGCGGGGGCGAAGGATCGGTGACCCTCATCGGTGCGGTCTCGCCCGCCGGAGGCGACATGACCGAGCCCGTGACGTCCCAGACCGTTCGCTACGTTCGCTGTCTCTGGTCGCTCGACCGAGACCTCGCCTACGCGCGCCACTACCCGGCGGTGACGTGGCGCCACTCCTTCAGCCTCGACGACACCCTCATCGCGAACTGGCACGCCGCCCAAGGTCGCGTCGGGTGGAGCGAGTCACGCGCGAGGGCGCTCGCCCTACTCGCCGAGGCTGACCGCCTCGCGTCGGTCGTCGAACTCGTGGGCATCGGAGCGCTGCCCTCACGAGAGCGCGTCGTGATGCTCAGCGGACGCCTGCTGCGCGAGGGTGTGCTCCAGCAGAGTGCGATGAGCGAGAATGACGCCTATTGCAGTCCGAAGAAGCAGTCGGCGTTGCTCGACATGGTGCTCGCGGTCCACGACCGCTGCCTCGCCCTCGTCGAGGGCGGGTTACCCGCCTCGGCGATCGAGGAGATCGACCTAACCGCGGTGATCCGCGCGCGTGACGAGACCGGACCCGACGACGACGCCGGCGTGACCCGCCTTCGCGACGAGGTGCTCGCGCGAATGGGGACGTCGTGAGCGACGCGGGCGTCCCCGTCACAGCACACGATGTCGACGCCCCCATCGAGTACACCGGCGCCACCCGGGTCGGAGGTCCCCTGCTCGCGATACGCGGGGTCGAGGGCGTCGGCTGGGACGAAATCGCTGCGGTGCGACTGCCGTCGGGCGAACTTCGTCACGGCCTCGTCCTCGAGGTGAGCGGCGACATCGCGATCGTCGAAGTCCTCCAGGGCACGGGTGGCATCGATCCCGAGCTGGTGAGCGTCGCCTTCGAGGGCCGTCCCTTCGACGTACCGGTCGGCGACGGCTGGCTCGGCCGGGTCTGGAACGGGATGGGTGAGCCCCTCGACGGAGGGCCGCCGATGCTCGCCGGCCAACGTCGCCCCGTGAGCGGCGCGCCGCTCAATCCGAGTCAACGCGACGTCCCGAGCAATCCGGTCTTCACCGGGATCTCGGTGATCGACGCGCTCGCGACGCTCGTTCGCGGTCAGAAGCTCCCCATCTTCTCCTCGGCGGGACTGCCCCACCTCGAGCTCGCGGCCCAGATCGCGGCGCAGGCCAACGTCGCGGGAGAGAACTTCAAGGTCGTCGTCGCCGGAATGGGCCTCACCCACGCTGACGCCGCCGCGATGCGAGAAGTGCTCGAGTCACGCTCGGCGTCGGGCGATCTCGTGCTCGTACTCGACTCCGCCGATGACCCGGTCGTCCAGCGGGTCCTCACGCCGAGAGTTGCGCTGACCATCGCCGAGTTCCTCGCGTTCGAGCGCGGCCAGCACGTGCTGGTCGTGCTCGCCGACGTGACCAGCTACTGCGAGGCGGTGCGCGAGGTATCGGCGGCGCGCGGCGAGATCCCGGGACGGCGCGCCTACCCGGGTTACCTCTACAGCGACCTCGCCTCGCTCTACGAACGATGTGGACGCATCAAGGGTAAGCCCGGCTCGGTCACCCTGGTACCCGTGCTCACGATGCCGGGCAACGACATCACGCATCCGGTTCCCGACCTGACCGGCTACATCACCGAGGGACAGATCGTGCTCTCGGCGAACGTACACGCGACCGGCGTCTACCCGCCCATCGACGTGCTCTCGACACTCTCGCGACTCATGCGCAAAGGGGTGGGTGAAGGGCGCACTCGAGGCGACCACATGGCCCTCGCCGCCCAGATCATCGCATCACTGGCGCGGGCGCGCTCCGCGAGGGAGCTCGCCGACCTGATTGGTGCCGAGGCCCTCACCGAGACCGACCGGATCTACCTCGACTTCGAGGACGCCTTCTACCGTGACCTCGTCAACCAACGCCCCGACGAAGTCCGTTCAATGGAGGAGACTTTCGAGCGGGCCTGGCGTGTCGTCTCGGTGCTGCCCGAACGCGAGCTGACGATGATGCCCTCCGCGAGTGTCGCGACCAACTACCGCGGCAGCCTGCGTGCGGACAACGCCCACGCTGACGTGATCGAGCACGACGCCACGAGCGAGAGCGCAGAGCACCGTGGCTAGCCAGGCGCCGCCCGGGCGCGCGGGTCGCCCTTGGCTGCTCGAGCGCATCGCCACCGCGACCCACGGCGTGGAGTTGCTTCGCCAGAAGCAGCAGCTGCTCTCTCGAGAGCAACGCCGTCTTCTTCATCATCGAGAGGACACGGAGAAGGAGTGGGTTCGAGCAGGCGAAGAGGCGGACCTATGGTCGTGCCGTACCGATGTCCTCTCGGGGACCTCCGCGACCAGACTCGCGGGAGCACCGTACGAGGGTAGGGCGGACGCCACGATCTCGTGGCGCAACACCATGGGCGTGCTGCACCCCGACCAGGCACGCGTTCGTGCGCCCGACTTCCCCGCCATTGACCGGGCCGTGCTCAATTCCGCCGTCGGGCCGTCACGCGACGCTCACGTGCGCGCCCTCGAGGCGGCCGCGCGCCACGCCGTCGTCGAAAGCGCGCTGCGCGCCATCGAGGCGGAACTCTCCACGGCTCATCGACGCCTTCGCGCAATCGAGCACCACCGTCTTCCCGCGCTCCATGAAGAATTGCACTCTCTGGAACTGCGACTCGACGAAGTCGAACGTGAAGAGCGACTCGTCACACGCTGGGCCGCGCAACGACAGGTGCAAGGAGGCCATCCATGACCCACCGGATGCTCGTCACCGTGGACGACACGACCGAGAGTCTCTGCGCGGCGGCGGCGGCGGCGCGCCTCGGTGTCGACTTGAACGCGGAGGTGCGAGTGCTTACCGTGATCGAAGAGGACCTAGTCGGCGAGGAACTCGAACGCGCGACCGGTCCTCAATCGCTCGAGCGTCGGCGCCAGGCGGCAACCAACCTGCTCGAGTTCGTTCGTCGCCGGATCTGCGCCGAGGGTGTCGAACCTTCCAGGGTGGAGGTGAAGCAGGCCTTGGGCGAGCCCTTCCACTTGATCCTCGATGAAGCGCGGTCCTGGCCCGCCGACATGATCGTCATGGCCGTCTCGGACGAACGCCGGGTCCGCTCGAACTACGTCGGCAGCGTGACCGAACAGGTCATCGAATTCTCCACCTGCCCGGTCCTCGTCGTGCCCGCCTCGCCGCGGTCGTGAAACCTGCAGGGCGAGTTCATGACGCTAGAGGCCCGAAGGGTAGGTCTCCGAAGGTTCGCCCGCGTCCCAAAGTGGTGTTAATTCAAGAGGCTCCAGGGCCCGCGAGTGATCGATGTGGATCACGGCATCAAACTGTCCAATCAGGCTGGCCTCGAAGTAGTGGCTCTGTAGCTCGGATTCGGGTCTATAGATGACGCCGATCGCTCGTTCCAAACGGGTGCGCGCTAATTCCTCGTCGGTGGTGAGATCGCAAGTAGGCAGCCAAAATTGATGAATGCCCGCCGCGTGAAACATTGCTTCGTGGCTGTCCGGGCGAGCCGAGCGAACACGTTTGCGTTCGGTCGGACCGCCCCAATCGGAAGCGGCGGTTACGTGGCCGCTATTGGTACTGAATCCAATGAGCATCGCGTTGTCGCCGTATCGCTCGCGAGCCAGCTGGCCAATGTTGAGTTCACCTCGAGCACCCATTGAAGTTGCCCGGGCATCACCCACGTGCGAGTTGTGCGCCCACACGACCACCTTGGCGGGCGCCGACCGGTGGTTCAGATGCTCGACCAAGTCATCGAGGGTACTCGCCATGTGCGAGTCGCGAAGGTTCCATGACGAGACGTTGGCTCGATACATGAGACGGTAGTACTCCTCGGCGTCGTGAACGAGCCGCGCATTCTGCTCGGCGTAAAATTGCTCGTCCTCGTTGGCGATGCCGTCACGCAGAACATATTCGTCTGATCTGCTGCGAAGTTCGAGCAGTTGCGCGATGACCGCGTCCTCGCACGGGTCGGCGACTCCGGTCGCCAAGGCGTACCCGTACTCCTGGCCATCGGCGCCGACGTGGTCGAAACACGAATATCGTTCGCGAGCACGCCGCGCCTCCCCGGGATCGACGTCCTCGAGGTACTCGACGACTGCTTCGATCGAGGCGCGCAGGCTATAGAGGTCGAGGCCATAAAAGCGAACCTTCGCCGTTGGGTTCGACTTCGCTTCGTTGCTCGCCCTGAGCCATTGGACGAACGTCAGCACGTCGCGGTTTCTCCACATCCATGTTGGGAACCGACGAAAGCCCCCCAACGAAGTATTGGCGTCGGTATCGTGGGAGGCATCCAGGATGTATCGGTTGACCCGGTAGGCGTCGGGCCAGTCACCTTCGATCGCCACCACATTGAACCCGCGCTCGTCAATGAGTCGACGCGTGATGCGAGCACGCTCCCGGTAGAACTCGTGTGTTCCATGGGATGCTTCGCCAATGAACACGAGTTGACGTCCATCGATGAGCGTAAGAAGCTCGTCGTAGTCGTCAACGGCTCCGCTAACGGGGCGAGCCAGTTGGTTGAGTGCCTTCGTAGACTCACTGCTCAATGGTTCAGACCGCACGCCTCCAACATCACTCGAAGGCGAGGGGCCCACCAGGGCCATTGGTCATAACATCACTCGCCGCGCAGTAGGACTTGTCGCGCGACCCGTGAGGCCATGCACTAACTCCGCGAGGGAGGCATGATGGCGTCAAGCTGTCCGAGGCGGCCGGCCGTAGCTCGCGACCGGCGCGTCCGAGGCGGGATCTCTAATGCCAAAGCCGGGGCCGACGCGAACCCGCACGCGAACCGTAGCTATCCGTTCTTGAAACTCGCCGAGCAGATTGCGAACTGCTAGGTCCGAATGGGCCTCATTGTAGGCCTCATATTTCCCCAACACGGCGCGACGAGACCGACACAGGACAACACGATTCCTCGAAAACAATCGACATTCGCGACGAGACCGTCACACGGCAACCGTTTGAAAGTTCCTTTTGATCCCAAGGTGCAGGGATCGAGACCCGGGCGGCCCACTGTTATTTGTGTTCTGTTAGTAGGTGAATGCTCACGATCGTCGATTACAACGGTCGCCGTTGCTCTGAAGGAAGTCGTAGTGTTTTTGTCTTCGATTCGATGGCTCAGCGACATCGATTCGTCGTGGTGAATGAGGTCGCGCATCACTGTACGCCCCATTTCAGGCTTCCAACATTCGCAACCCGTCGATTGTCTGGCTGACGATTGAAAACCCTGTCTCAGAAATGGATCAGTCTCCCGTTATCACGGCCTGATTCAAACTGGGTGCACGCCGCGATGACGTCATCACCCAACTCGAGAGCGAAGTTGGCGGTGATATCTCGACCAGCAAACGATTCCCGGGAACGCTCTCCGATTGACCACCCGGTGGGGTCGAAGAGAGCCTGGATGTGACGATTGGGTCACCATTCGTGACGTTATGGATCGGGCACGTCGCGTGGTTACTCTTGAGAACAGATGAAGGAGAAGCAATCCCAGCCGGCGTCATTCCCCGCCCTCGAGCTGACCGAGGCCGCCACTCTGGCCCCGCTCGAAGTGCTTTCACGCCTCGCCAGCAGTTCGGAGGGACTGAGCGGTACTGAGGTCGATCAACGTGTCCGCGAATTCGGTGCGAACGTGCTTGCGGTCCACCGCGTGAGGGCGAGCGTCATCCTGTGGCGCCAGCTGAAGAATCCGATCCTGATCCTCCTGCTCGGCGCCGCGCTGGTTTCGGGCCTCACCGGCGGGGGGACCAATGCGATCATCATCGCCGTGATCGTCCTATTAAGTGTCGGGCTCGGGTTCGTCAACGAGTTTCGCGCGGCCGTGGCCATGTCGACGCTCCGCTCCAAGATCAGTCAGAACGCCACCGTGCATCGTGACGGCACTATCGTGCAGATACCGGTCACCGAACTAGTGCCGGGCGATATCGTCACGCTCAACCTGGGCACGCTGGTCCCGGCCGACGTGCGACTACTGAGTGTCGATGAGCTCGAGTGTGACGAAGCAGTCCTGACCGGTGAGTCGATGCCAGCGCCAAAATCCGAGATCGCCGTCACCGAACCTGATGTATCGAGCCTCTCAGACTGCGCATACATGGGAACCATCGTCCACCAGGGATCGGCCCTCGCCGTCGTCGTCCAGACAGGTACCCGCACCGCCTTCGGACGGATCGCCACGGGAGTCACCGACTACCAGGGCCAGAGCGCCTTCGAGGTCGGCTTGACTAGATTCTCGCGTTTCCTCTTCCTCGTTGCTGCACTGCTGACGATCTTCATCTTCGCCGTGAACATCATCCTGTCACGGCCGCTGATCGAGGCCCTCCTCTTCTCGCTCGCCATCGCCGTGGGCATCGCACCTGAGATGATGCCCGCCATCGTGACGGTGAGCCTCTCGTCGGGATCGCGCGCACTCGCCGCGAAGAAGGTCCTGGTGAAGCGGCTCGTGGCGATCGAGGACCTGGGGAACATCGAATTGCTGTTCACGGACAAGACAGGAACCTTGACCGAAGGCGTGATCACGTTCGAGCGAACCTTGAACGTAGACGGAGAGGACGCCGATCGGCCGTTGCTGCTGGGACTGATGTGCAATGAGTCGACGATGTCCGAACACGGCCCGGTTGGCGGCAACTCGCTCGACCAAGCCCTCTGGGTCGCGGCCGCTGCTCGACATGACGACCTGGTTCACGAGACCTCGACTTTTGAGCGAATCGCCGAATTGCCGTTCGACCACGAGCGCCAGATGTGCTCTGTACTTGTTCGCGGTGCCGATGGACCCCTCAAGCTCGTGACCAAAGGGGCCCCCGAGGTGGTGCTCGAGCATTGCGTCGACGTCGACGACTCGGTTCGCGCCATCCTCGACGCACTATTCGCCGATGGTGAGCGGGTGATCGCCGTGGCGAGTCGAGATCGCGGTGTGGTGATGACCGTGAGCGCGGACGACGAGGTCGAGCTCACGCTGGAGGGTTTCCTCACCTTCGCCGACAAGCCCAAGAGCGACGCGGGCGCGTCGCTCGGGAAACTCCAACAACTCGGTGTCGAGGTGAAGATCATCACGGGCGACAACGGGCAAGTGGCGGCCAAGGTGTGTCGTGATATCGGTCTCGCCTGCGCGGGCGTCGTGAGCGGCACCGATGTGCAGGCCATGAGCGACGACGAGCTCGAGGCGGCGATACCCACGACGACCGTCTTTGCCCGCATCGGCCCGGACCAGAAGTCACGAATCATCAAGGTGGCACGACGCACCGGACGAGACGTCGCCTTCCTGGGTGATGGCGTCAACGACGCCGTCGCTCTGCATCACGCGGACGTCGGCATCTCAGTCGACTCGGGAACCGACGTCGCCAAGGACGCCGCTGACGTCGTGCTACTGGACAAGGACCTCGGCGTCTTGGCAGAAGGCGTGATGGAGGGCCGACGGATCTTCGCCAACACGATGAAGTACGTCCTGATGGCCACGTCGTCGAACTTCGGCAACATGTTCAGTGCCGCCGGAGCCTCGGCGTTCCTCTCCTTCCTCCCGATGCTGCCCTCGCAGATTCTGCTCAACAACCTGCTGTACAACGCAGGACAGCTCGCGATACCCACCGACCGCGTCGACGTGGAGGCTCTTGCGCGACCCGCAGCCTGGGACATGCGCTACATCCGTCGCTTCATGTCGGTCTTCGGCCCGATTAGTTCGATCTTCGACTTCATCACCTTCTACGTGATGCTCTCGCTGCTTCACGCCGGCCACGTGGAGTTCCGCACCGGATGGTTCGTCGAATCCATCGCTACCCAGACCTTGGTGGTCTACGTCATCCGTACCCGTCGAGTGCCGTTCTTCAAGAGTCGTCCGAGCGTGGCCATGATTCTTGTGCCGACCGGTGCGGCGCTCGTGGGCGCCCTGCTCCCCTACACGGGGTTGGCCCACCTCTTCGGCTTCTCCGTGTTGCCTACGAAGTTCTTCCTCCTCTTGTTCGGCATGGTCGTCGTGTACCTCGTGCTGGTCGAAGTTGCCAAGCACTGGTTCTTCCAATCCCAATCGCCGCATCTCGCGGTCACCGCCACCACTCACTCCCAGCGTCTCAATCGTCGGATCATGAAGCGAGCGTCCCGATTCGTCCGCCACGAGGGCCCGTCGCTGCGCTGAGTGCGCGTCACGGCACGCACTCCGTTACTGGATGGGCCAGACCGTTCACGGGGTCAACGGAGAGGTGATCCTTTCCCCATAATGACGAGCGACAATGCCGTCTCGGAAATGAGATTGTCGGTTCTGCTGTCGATTGAGTTGACAGTTTGACGAGCGAAACGTCAGCGGCCCCGTTCATCTCGCGTGTGAACGGCGTGTCACCCGTCGCTCACATGTCGGTCACCGCATTGATGAGCGTAGGTAGCGTTGTCGCCGGACCCGAAGAGACGTCACGACAAGCGCAATAGATTGGGTTTCAATGACGAACTATTCTTCCTGCTTTGAGATGGCGCCAGAAGGCTCGTGTCGTGGTCCGCGTAGGTCGGAGTCCGGTTCTCTTCTCTCGACGTCGAACTTTTCGGCGCATGCTCATCGAACACGCCGGGACTTCTCGGGACAATCGTGGTGTCCAACGAGGGCGGCTCAGTGACGACGGACGACTCCGCGTCCATTCGCGAACTCGCCGAACAACTGGAGGTACTCCGTGTGGAGATGCGCCAGCGTTACGTCGATGCGGCCGACGCTCTCCAACGGGTCCTTCCTTCCCACCGGCTCAGCGCCGCAAACCTGATTGACTACCTGACTCTTCGCCACTTCGAGCTGCGCGAGATCCAAGAGTCGCTCTCGCAACTCGGCCTGTCCTCCCTTGGTCGGGCCGAAGAGCACGTCATCACGACGCTCGAGCGTGTGATCGACAACCTTCACGTCCTCGCCGGGGACAAACACGGACGACGGACCGAATCGGCGGTCAGCTTCCCGGAGGGTCAGCGGATCCTAGCGGCGAACAGCTTGGCTCTGCTTGGCCCAAATCGGCCCGGCCGGCCGGCTCGGATCCTCGTCACCATGCCAACCGAGGCCGCCACCGACTACGGACTCGTTGCCGACCTCGTGGCTCGTGGTATGGACTGCGCACGAATCAATTGTGCACACGACAATCCCGATCAATGGCGCAGCATGGCCGAGAACGTCCGCCGGGCCGCCGAAGCGTTTGGACGTACTTGTCGTGTGCTCATGGACCTACCTGGACCCAAGCTGCGAACGGGTCCTATCCAGCCCGGGCCCCGAGTGATCCGATTGCGCCCCAAACGTGATCAGATGGGTCGGCTCATCGCGCCGGCAACAGCCGTGTTCCACTCCGATGATCCCGCGCAGCGGGCGACGTCGCTCGAGCTCGAGGGTGCGACCTTCATCCCCGTCGACCACGAATGGCTCACGCTGCTTCACCCCGAGGACCGTGTGACGTTGAACGATACTCGCGATGCCCACCGCGTGGCCACTGTCAAGGGTGTGACCGACACCCACGCGACGGTTGAGTTCGCGGACACGACTTATGTCGCGACCGGGATTCGACTCATCGCACCGGGAGGCCGCGAGACACGCGTGGGACGGCTTCCGGCCCTTGAGCAGAGCATCGTCCTTCATCCCGGCGACGTGCTCACCCTCACTCAAGACCTCTCGCCAGTCGATCCTCGCGAGCTGCGCATTGGTTGCACTCTCCCCGACGCGCTAGCGGCAGCTCGCACCGGTCAGCGAGTACTCTTCGACGACGGCAAGATCGGTGGTCTCGTCGTCGACGTGGGTTGCGGAGAGATCGAGGTCTCGATCGTCAGCGCCGCGCCTCGAGGAACCAAGCTGCGCGCCGAGAAAGGCATCAGCCTGCCCGACACCGACCTCGACGTCGCGGCGCTGAGGTCCGAGGACCTGCTTCTCCTGCCCGTCATTGCGGAGTGCGCCGACCTGGTGGGTCTTTCTTTCGCTCAACGCGCCGACGATATAACCGCACTGCAGGGCCACCTCGAGGCGATCGGCGGCGCCGGACTCGGCATCGTATTGAAGGTCGAGACGGTCCGTGGATTCAATCGACTGCCGGAGATGCTCCTGGCGGCGATGGCGTCGGAACGGGTCGGCGTCATGGTAGCGCGCGGCGACCTCGCCGTCGAGTGCGGATTCGAACGCCTCGCCGAGGTGCAAGAGGAGATTCTGTGGCTTTGTGAGGCGGCCCATATTCCGACGATCTGGGCGACGCAGGTTCTCGACCAGTTGGCGCGCACCGGTCGGCCATCGCGAGCTGAGATTTCGGATGCATTTATGGCCGGCCGAGCAGAGTGCGTGATGTTGAACAAGGGACCTCACATCAGTGAGGCGGTCACTGCACTCGATGACATTCTTGGCCGAATGGATAGCTACCAGCACAAGAAGACGGCGCTGTTGCGACGACTCACCAGCTGGTCGCAGGCGCCGACGTGACGCGATGTGGACCGCACAACGAGCACCGCGGCGGTTAGGGCCGGAAATGCTCGGTCGGTGCATAGTGGACCGATCTATTGGCCACCTATGGAAGAGCATCGAGGACGCTTCCCACGGGGTTCGACTCTTTCAGAAGTTCCACAAGGTGAGCGTGGTGGGCCTTACGGGACTTGGACTTGAACCTGAATCGCGTCGAGAACTTCGGAGAGCAAACTCTCGGAGGTTGCATTCCAAATTGGCGAACGCGCACGATGTGGCCGACCTTCTAAGAGTTTCGTTGTGGCTTCGAATGTGAGCCAACGCGATTCTCAATTGCACCGTTCGCTCAGAAATCCCACATTCCATCCCACGGACCATTCCGACACCCCCGGACGAATCCGACACCCCCGGACAAGTTTTCTTTGATTCTCGGATGATTCCGACACCACCGGACGAATCCGACCATATGCATCCCTCTTTTAATCCCAAGGTGCCGGGATCGAGACCCGGGCGGCCCACGAATGTCCTGTTCGCATGCTCGGAATAATTATCGGCTACATCTGATGTAGCCATTTGTGTAGCCAAACCTGCGGACACGAGCGGACCAGCAGGCTCGTTCTGGCCATAGAGGACTGAGCGCATGGCTTCGGCAGCCTTGGCCCGCGCCTTCGGCATGAGATGACCGTAGACGTCCTTGGTGACTCGAATCGAGGCGTGCCCCATTTGTTCCGACACGACCTCCAAGGGAACTTCCATCGCGATCAAGAGCGACGCACACGAGTGTCGAAGCTCGTGGATGGACCAGTGACCAAGGCCAGCGCTCTCACAGATCTTCGGCACGGTCTTGCCGAACTGCTCAGGGTCGAGCGGCGTGCCAATTGTCGAGGTGAAAATCAAGCCCCACTCATTGCTCCACCGCTTGCCCCGAACCAACTCTTCGGCCTCCTGACGCACTCGGTGACGCTCAAGCACCTCGACGAGAGGCGCCGAAAGATGGAGTGTCCGCCTGCTCCCTACCGTCTTGAGATCGCTGAGATGAATACCACACTTATCCCGGACCAACTGACGACGAACCGTCAGGACCACGGCATCCTCGGCGTTGACCACGTCCTTCCACGAGAGCCCCAGGATCTCACCGCGACGAAGCCCCAGTGCCAGGGTCAGCACGTAGGCCGCTTCCAACCGATTGTCCACTACCGCTTCGAGGAAGATCTGCGCCTGCTTGGGCGTCAATGACCTACCTTCGCGACGATCCATCTTCGGGCCCTCCGCGATGGCCGCCACATTGCGAGAAAGCAAACCGTCTTGCTCCGCAAAGCGAAGAGCGCGTCGAAGAGTCGCGCGCGCCATCCGGCGAGTTGCGGGTGAGTAACCCTTCGCTTCCAAATCCACGAGCATCTGGCTTACGTCTGACGGTGTGAGCTTGATCAGCCTCACCTTTCCCACCGATGGATTGATATAGACATTCACCGCCCGGACATAGAGCGCCTCGGTTCGAGTGGTCACGGTACCGGGAATTCGATTCGCGACCCATTCGGCAAGATATCCCTCAACGGTCAGCCGATCCGGTGCGAGACGAAGCCCCTGCGCCACTGTTGGCTGAACTTCCTGCATCCTTTTTGCGACTTCTGCCCGGGTGCGTCCATTGACTACCTTTCTCGCTCGCTTGCCGCTGCTCCAACCCAGATCCACCGCACCGATCCACAGCCCGTCGTCGCGCTGGTAGATCGAGCCTTCACCCTTGCCCCGTCGACTACCCATCTCTCCCCCTATGCCTTGAACCTAGACCGACAGCTCACCTGTGATCCCATTAGCAAATACCTGTCAGATCTTGAACGTAAGTCTCAAGGTCAACACGTCGAATCCGCCGACACGCCCCGATCTTCACTGACGCCAGTGTGCCCGCGTAGATAAGTTCGTAGACCGTGGTCCTGCTGATCTGAAGAATCGCCGCAACCTCCTTGACGGTAAATAGCAGTTGAGATTCGGCGCCACTCATCTTGGCCCGCACCATTCACAGACAGTCGTGAGCCCGCACGACTGTCCGTCCGTGTGGACTGTTTCTGAACCGTGACAATCGGCTCCAAGAGAACAGGAAGTTGTTCCATCCTTATGACAGATCTCGACACCGTGACAATGGTCGATTCCGTGCACCACGAGAATGTTATGAGTATCGAAGAGTATGGGTTTGAGCAAGTCCTTCACATTCCCACTTTCAAAATACTCAATTCGAACTGATGACTCACTCTTCTTGCCGCGCCTTTTCGCCCGGTTTCGCTTCGACATCTACGTCTTCCCCTTTTCATTTGTGTAACTCAACGTATTGAAATCAAGAGCGCCGCCTTCGGCGGCGTTGGCGGCTTGCGCCGCCAGCCACTTCATGGTCTGGTCGTCCAAATGCCACTCGCATTGGGCCCAGGCCTTCTGGATCCGACGCAGAGCCTTCATTGTTAAACCCCACTCACGCGAAGCGGTCCACGTTCTATATCTCCCGTTCCCATTGATCAGCTCGCCGGTATCAAGATCAAGCCACGGCATCGAGTTTCGGGCATCGGCTGACTTGCTCACGTACTTGGCGCAGTACCAAGACGTCGATACAGCCACTATCTTGATATCAAGCTCGTGGCCGAAGCCGTGATCTTCCACAAGGAGCCTCATCGCGCAGTAGGGGTCTCCAGTGCGGTAGTCACGAAGGATCTGATCAGCCCGTTCGGCGCGAATCAGCACATGAAAATGCAGCGCCCCTCGGCCCAAGCCATCACTTCGACGCTTGCCATCTTGAATCTCGGCGGCCCTTGCGTACTGCACGGGGCCGTAGCCCCGACGCAAGTCTTGAATCCATCGATTGAACCGCTTCGAGGCAGTGGCGTTGTACAGCGCGATGTCTGTACCCTCGGGTGGCGTGCAAGGACATCGATCACCTCTGGGCAAGAAGTGCTCCGAATCCCCCGGAGCTGTAATCGTGGCCAGAAGAATTCGGTCAGTGGGCCTATCGGTCCAACCGGATTGGAAGATACGGCCAACCCGCTTGCGATAACTCTCTGCGCAGGGGCCGCAGATCGACCGTGATGCGCGGTTGCAGCGGCTGAGGTGTTTCTCACGGCACATGCACGCAATCCAATTGGGTCGGTCACACGACTCGTGGCGTTCATCGGCACGCCCCGCGTACAGCCAGCGGTGTCGCCCGTCTGGGTGGTAGCAGCAGAAGCCAGCTTCGTTGGTCGGTGCGCTATAGTGCGCATTAGTGTGCCTCACGGAATCGATACTAACAGGTATTAACGCGTATTCATTCGAATCAATTCGATTTCAAGGCCCAGCCGACAAGAAGGAGAAGCCAGATGTCCAGAAAGCCCGAGTTTCAAGAGTTCTACGTCCCCGTTGGATGGGGAACTTCACCAGGGGAAATACTTTCACTATCGTTCATTCTTTCGGATCCATGGCACCAGATTGGGAAGCACCTTTGGGAAGGGCGGAAGCGTCTTCAGATTTCGAAGCGCGAAGCTGCGAGCCGAGCAGGGATCTCCGAAGCCTTCTGGCGTCAATTGGAAGGGGGGGGCAAACTGATCAATGGGCGTCGAGTCGAGCCAAATCCACGACCAGAGAACCTTTATGCCGCACTAAAGGCAGTGGGGGAAGATCCGGAGCCAGCATTCGAATTTCTGCACTGGGATGTACCAGAATCCTTGCCGACCCATACGTACGACGATCGCCTCGAGGCGAAGTTGTCACGGCTGCTTCCCCGCGACAGAGCTCTCATTGAAAGCCAAATCGACAGAATGCTTGAGCTGTACGTTTCAGCGCACTAATTATCAACGCGACATCACAGCGCCACAAGTCGTTCGGCCCACCATTACCTATCTGCCAAACATGATCCGATTGAACTTCGCCCAAATTCCTTGAGAACGAAACCTGTATCTTTAACTGCGTGAGCAGCCCACCGTATGACAATCCCGCTGGACGGCTATTCGCGTTCCTAGAGAAACTTGAAATTCAAAGTCACAAGAGCAGGCCGAACAACACCGCAATGCATGTTTTGGCCGACGCATTGGAAGTTGATGTTGCGAATCCAAAATTGTTCTTTTCAAGGCTCGCTGACGTACTCGACCTGCCCGCCCAAATTCGTGAAGCGGTTGAGCATTCGCCTGGCGTACCCGACGTGTTCATCCAATTCCTACCAGAAATGCAGCAATACCTTCAGAATCTTGTCAACTCGCTCTCGAATCCTGGAGTCCAAGTTCCGCCACCCACTCTCATTGTTGCAATGAACATCGGCAACGAAATGCTTTCGCTCCAATCCCCCGAGCAAATACCGGATATTGCTGAACTTTTTGAAGTCCGCGATGACCTAAAGCAATTATTGGATGATGTGGTGACAGCTGACATCGATAGTGATCTCGCACAGTTCATTTCCAACCATCTCCATGAAGTCTTAGACGCCATCGACCGATTCACAATCTCTGGAATCGCGCCAATTCAAGCCTCCATTTCCCATCTGGTTGGAGATCTTCAACTCAAAATCGGAACCGGAGCAATGGTCGAGAGGACCGACGCCGAAAAGAAGGTCGGGAGTCGGATGTGGGACCTTGTCTCACGACTTGCAGACTTGGTCAACATCACGGCTGGGAGCAGCGTCATCTCCGCAGTCGTAATTCAGGCACTCACTTCGGGACGCCCTCACTAGGGTTCGACTCGTTCCTTGCTTCGCACGCGCATCCAATCCGCCAGACCGGCAAGACCTAACTGACGCTTTACGCAATTTCCGGGTGCCGTGTTACAGGGAGCGCACCCACGCGTTCGACATCATGTCCACCGTCGGGTCACTGAGAACTGCCTACGTCCGTCGGAAACCTAGGATCGAAGGCGATGATTGAAACGATTTCACTGGGAACCGTACTCATACCCTTCGTCATCCTTGTTTTCGCGGGCGTCTTCTACCAAATTCAGAAGCAGAATCGACGAGAGGGACCACTCCGACGTGACGTGCTCGCTCAACCCATTGTCTTTCGATCGTCCATGCCCATGAAAATCAATGGGCCTCTTGGTTGGTCAATGAAAACCCTCGCAGGAATGGAGATCGTGGTCACCAGTTTCGGTGTTGGAGCGCGGATTCGGTTCCTCGGTCTTTCCGACGTAATTGGTGCTCAGTACTGGGCGAAATCTTCTGAACTGCGAGCACACATCGAGAAAATTGTCGTATCTCCTTGGTCATCGAGTGGCGATTGGATTGTGCTTAGCTGCCAGAATCCGAACCGCAGATTTGACGTTGCCGTATTGGCTGGCGCGCAACAGTCAGCACTCATTCGCGCCCTGTGCGATACCGGAGTGGCATTCTCCCTCGGTGGGACTACTTCGCCATGACTCAAGTCGCCAGTCGGAGAATGTGCACGTCGGCCCTCCGATGCGAACCCGCACTCCTCCCGATTGCTCAGACCGCCAGGTACCGACCTCAGGAGGCCCTCTTGATGAGGTCCCGCTTGAGCAGGTAGTCCGGGGTCGCAGAGATCCTCGTCGTGATTGGGACTGACGAGGAATGCGCACGGCGTAGGCTTAGGGACGAATTACGCGCGGAGCTTCAGGCGGAGCAACGCGAAGAAGTCCCGCTTCCGTGGCGGCTGGAGAAAACCCCTAAATCGACGAGCCGTCACCACCTGTCCCTTGAGGCGCCCGCTGTTGCGGGGTGGTATTTACAGTCGCCTACGCCGAAGAAGCAATCGATCATTGCCGCCTATGAAGGCGAAGATTGCCACCACCAACGCGATGACCGTGACGGTCCCGAACCCTATCCACATCATGAGAAATCCATGGAACTGTGGGTGGAAGAGTGAGCCTTGCCATTCCTGCAGACCGAGCCTATGGAATTCGGGGGCGGCGTTTTGATTGAGAGCTAGTTTCTGGGCCTGTGGAAGCTTCGGGTAGATCTGGTTGTTGAACTGGTTCATACTCAGGACGTGTCCAAATCGGTTCGTGAAGTAAAGATTGACGCTGCCGTAGTCATAGTGGGCCAGGTAATTGCCATTTTTCAAGGGCACACCCCCATAGCTTGCAGGCATCCGCTTTACGAACCAGAGGAGCGTCTCTTGGAAGAAGGGCCACATGCTCGCCCATAAGTAGATGGCGATCATCATCGCGGTTGTTGCGGCCAACGCGACAAGCACGCGACGAAAGACGATGCCGAGGAGTGCACCGGCGAGGAGTCCAATCACGCTGGAGAATGTCATCATCCACGGGTTCGTGAAGAAGACGTGATTCGCCCAGACATTCCAAAACTGAGGCGAGAGATCGAACCACAGCCGACTAAGGACGATTCCCAAGAGGAATGATAAGACAGTCAGCTCTAAGACGAAGACCATGAGTGTCGTGGCCACCAGTCGTCGGCGTCCCACACCTTGAGTCCAAGCGAAGCGAAAGGTTCCGGTCTCGAGAGGGCGCGCGAACATCGGCGCTCCGATGAAGACCGCCGCGAGGACTGGTAGGTAGAAGGCGTACGTCGAAACGCTGTAGAAGGTGCCGTCGAAGACCTGTCCCGCGAGAATGACTGCCCTCGGATGACCGACTTGGTGGACGACCGTAAGAGCGACCGCAGTGAAAGCCAGATAGATCACGGCGACGCTAATCAGCGCGGTTCGATTCAGTCTGAGGACTCCCGGTATGAGCCGCGGCAGCCACGAGGCCTTTGATGTGGGCGTGCCCACTGTGGGGGTGAGAGTCGCGGTCATTTGGTCGGCCCTCCTGAACCGGAAGGGGAACGTTCCAGGTACGCGTACGTCAGATCTTCTAGCGTCACGGGGGCGAGTAGAGCATTGCCGGTCGGAGGAACCGCAAAGCGGATGACTCGCGGTGCGAGAGTCAATGGATGGGCTTGAGAGATGACCGACCCGTGGCCATCGTGCACGAGCCCGGCTTCTGCCGCGGTCCCGGTGAAGATTCGGTGGTGGTCCAGAAGTTCGTCGATTTCCCCTCCAACGACTGCCTCTCCGTCTTTGATGAGCACGAGGTGGCTCGCAATCTTCTCAACTTCCGCAATGACGTGTGAAGAGAAGATGATGGTCATGCCGCTATCGGCGCAGTGTCCCATGAGCTCGCCCAGTAAATCCCGTCGGGCGATGGGGTCGAGGCTGGACAGTGGTTCGTCGAGCACCAGGAGCTCCGGCGCGCGCGCGAGGGCCAGGGTGATGGCGAGTTGAGCACGTTGCCCGCCAGAGAGTTTCGACACTCTCTGCTTGAGATCGATGTCGAGGCGTTGGAGCCGTACGACCGCAGCATCGAAGTCGAACAACATGTTGAAAGCACGTGCGATGTGTACGGCGTCGCCCACGGTCCGACTGGTGGACACCGGACCGTCTTGCGCGACGTAGGCGACTCGCCCCAGCGCCTCTAAGGATCCGGGAGCCAGGTTGTCGAAGAGGGATATGGCGCCGGTCGATGGGGTGAGTAGGCCGGTTACGAGGTTGAGGAGAGTCGTCTTTCCCGCGCCATTGGATCCAACGAGCGCAGTGACACTTCCGGAAGGGATTGTCGCCGTCACTGATCGCAGCGCTGTGCACCTTCGGAAACTGCGTGAGACAGCTTCTATCTGTACGGCACTGGTCACTGGCTGACACCTCCGGTGAGGATCGAAGACGAGTGACCGAGTGACTCCAACGTGCTCTGGAGGAGAGTCATGATGTCGACGTGGTTGAGGCCTGCCTTTGTTGCGGATTCGAGCCATCCGTCGATGAATTCCTGTCGGAGCTTTTCGAACGCCTCAGCACTGAGCGTGGGGGGCGAGGCGACGATGAAGGTGCCGACCCCGGGCCGCCCCGCTGCGATTCCTTTGGTCTCAAGCTCCCGGTACGCCTTCAGCACCGTGTTGGGATTGATGGCGAGGGACTCGACCACCTCCTTGATTCGAGGAAGGCGGTCACCGACGTTGAGATAGCCGATGCGCAACGCCTGCTCGACCTGAATAACGAGTTGGACGTAGGTCGGCACACCTGATGAAGCGTTGAGGCGAAACCTGATTGGAGACTGATCGCCGTGCGCGCTGTTTACTTCTTTATCTAGTTTCATAGGGAAACTTTAGCCCAGGTGGAAGGCGTAGTGCTAGCCGGTCATTGGAAATCTCCATAGTTCGTACCCAATCGGGCCATGCTCATTCGACAGTCCCAGGCGGTGCGCTATCGGTTCGGGCCGGTGATTCGACCTTGCCCTTTCCCGAGTATGCACTTGAATTAGGTTCGAACTTATGCACTACGGTTCTGCCACTTATGGTCCGACCACTCCGGGCGAGAAGAGACGCAGGAAGCTGCGCTACCGGTATCATCCACCCATACCGAGGCAGTTCAATTCTTTCCAGCGTTGCATCTGGCGGGTTCAACGACTAATTCTCGGCGATAACAAACGCTCACATTAAGGGTTACTGGCTCGGATCAGGTGCCAGTGCGAGGTTGCAGACCTAATGTCACGTCGGGCCCCTGATCAGAAGCCGTACCTAATTACCACGCCCCAACGGGTCCCGAGTTTGCCGAAGTGGGGCGCGAGTGTTCGGCGAGCTACATAAAGTTGAGCCGAATTGCGCTTACAGCTGAACCTCGAAGAGGCAGAGGCAGATCCACTCGGTTAGATGATCGATCTTTAGAGTCTCTTGGAACAAGAAGTAACTGCCCGGCATTCCCGATTTGTGAATTTCCATCTGAAAATCGGCGCCGGGTGTTACTTCATTCTCAAACCAACGAATGAGCGCCGTAGCAATCATTCGACAAGCTTTTCCGGGATCCAGGTTCTTCTTTAGAAGGCCTGAACGAAGCGGAGAGTCGTAGATTGAGAGTCTCATGTCGGAGTCCACTTCACTCCTCCATATGGTGTCTTTGATGTCTTCGAGAATTCCGCCATCAGAAAGCTCTTTAGCAACTGATGCTGGCACCTGAAGTACAAATACCGGAGGTGGTGTGTACTCCTCTCGCGGTGTCTCAATCTCCTGTAAGAGAGAATTCAACTCATCGTTCTCGAGGGCGAGTGTTCTTAGTTCGTCGGGTCAATAGCCAGAGATTCCCACTCGGCATCGTCGTAGTCTTCTTCTTCGATGAACTTGACGCGCATCGCCTTGACGTAGGTACCGCCGTCGAAATCCTCGGTGAGGATCTCGACGGGGTAGGTCCCATCACCGTAACCGGCAGTGATAGCGAAACCCGAGAGACCTAATCGACCGGGAACTTCTGACGCGAGTGATGAGGGGCTTGCTCTGGAAATCTCAAGCGGCGTGGGGATGCGCTCGGTTATCGCAAAATCAGTAACGAGGATCATCCCGGCGTCGACCCGAAGAACGCCAACCTCTATCCATCGTGCCATCAGATCCTCACTTTGCTGGTGGTGACTTAATCTTCGACACTACGCGAGGATCATGGCCAGAGATCAGCCCCGAATTATCACAACTCCACGTGAAGGGGGGGGCTCCGTCGATGAATGCCGAGCCGCGGCGCGTTCGAGACACCTTGGCGCGCAGCCGCGCAGGGGCGCGCTATTGACACCTGCCCATGTAGGGCCACCGCTAAAGGTTTTGCTGGTCATCTTTATTGCTCCCATGCGCGAGTTCATCGAACGTTCCCCGTAATGCGAGCGTCTCAAAATAATCCAAACTCGGCCCTTGTGAGTTCTGATTTCGCGCCCCTGCTTAGCGTTTTACACCACCGTCGGACCAGAGTGCATCGCTTCCAAGGTGACGCACAGTACAGAGAAGAGATGGTTAGGAGACAATGAGTAGAGAGACCAGAAACACCAAGAGCGTGGAAGGGCGCACGAGGCTAAGCAACTTCCTCATAAAAGCATTGATCGCCGTAGCTCTGATCGTCGCCGATGGATCCGCGATTGCTATCCGCTTCGCGTCAGCTGCTCCGACTCCCGCGTGCATGGCGGCTGCTGCTGTCGAAACCAGTGGGGTCACCGTGGCCAAACTCAAAGTCATCGTCGCTCACGTTTCCTACAACGTGATTACACCACCCTTCGTTCGAGGATCCGCCTGTGGCCAGTTCGCCCTCGTCGGGCGCTGGGCCAAGTAGCCCAGCGATTCATAACCGGGAGTAGTCGTGGCCAAAAAAAAGATCAACAAGAAGAAGGTACTGTCGGCGTACTTCGTTGCGAGTCTCGGACTTGCAGGAGTGAGTTACGGGGTACGCAGACACTCCTTGACGACTCTTGGCCACAGTGCTGAGGCCCTTGGCCTCTTCTCTTTGCTCGGAGCTGCGATCTATTTGATACTGCACTTGAAACAAAAAGGTGTGGCGACGGGTTTGCACAAAGTTGCGTCTAGCATGGGGCACTTTGTCCTTGCCTGGTTGGGCGCGGGCCTTGCCATATTTTCTCTCGGGGCGTTCATCCACATGGATCTCGTGAGCGCGATCGTCACGTCGGCAATCTGCGGGCCATTGGCGGTCCTACTGGTTTCGGACAAGTTAATAGTCATCGTCTTCTGGCTCGCATGGAGTTGGGCGGTGGGTGAGTTCTTGTACAAGACAGAGTTTGCTCACGACAGCGATGACAAGGGACTTTCTGGTGCCGCAAATAAGTTTCGCAAGCTCGTCGACCCCTCCAGCGAGAAGGCACCAACTGAGAAGCCAGAGGGGGCGCACTTTCTACACACGCGCGAAACAATCGAGGACTTCATCATCGACGAGAAAGATCTGCCGGGTCGTATTTCGTTAGGCATCGCACACCTCGCCACGGGCTGGGGCAAAAAGAAAGAGAAGGTTCACTTTGGGGCGCCGGACGATACGCCCGTCATTATTTACGGAATGACACGATCGGGCAAGACGCAGCTGCTCATCCGATACATCCTCAATCTCGACGGGAGCGTCTCCACCCACCTGGTAGTTACCAGTACCAAGGGACCCAAACAAGAAAGAAGCGAGGCAAGAGTTCGAAATGAAAGAAGCGCGACAGACTTTCGATGGACAAGTTCGGATCCTCCTGGGGGACGAGTCGTTTGGCGCTCGAGGACTATTCACTGGCTACATCGAGCACGAAGACATTCCGACATTCGGAGGAACCATACCGTTCGATGGGCCTCAAAGTTAGTCTGGGTATCTCGTTGACGTAGATCCGGCTGCAATGCACCGGATAGCGATTCAGAAGTTTCAAATCGCATTTGTTGGCGGGCGGGTCGCCGAAGCCATCCTTGAAGACGGAATGGTTGTGGGGATCGGACTGACTCCATTTTAGCCTCAGTGCAGTTTGCGGGTGCTGTGATACAGAGTGCGCACCCGACTACTCCGTCAGCGATTTCGCAATGATGGAGGAATCAATTTCTTGGGCTGATTTCGCTGGTAAATCGAAACGGTGAATCCCACGAACACCAAGAAGGCAACTCCCGCCAAGGTGCTAAAGACCAGCACGATGCGACCGGCTGTCGACTTGCCGATGGCCTCAGCAATAACGGCGAGAATTCCAGCCACCGCAAGTGACCCAATACTGATCGCATTCGCCAAACACGCAGCAGCAACCCGGATTCGAGATTCGTTTGATCGACCGGAAACATCGACGGTCACGTCTTCCCACCTGACGTTGCCCTTCCAAGTCCGTTGCGCGATCCGAAACGACGCCACTGCTGCGATCACCACTACAGCATCAATCAGTAATAGCGATGCGATTTTGGGGCCTTCTTTCTGCGCAACTTTCAACTGAGGCTATATCACCAATTACCCGGTCGCCCAGACCTCAATCCTCCAGTCGGAGAATGTGGAGGTCGGCCCGCCCTCAGCAGTACTTCTCTTCACCCCAATATTCGCTATTGGCAGGCGACTTGAACCGGGATTCCCGCTTCAGTTTTGGGAAACCGTATACAGACGCTTGAAGAAGTCAGGACGCCGTTGACCTTTAACTTCCAAGTGATCGCGACGACTCCACCTTGACCCGGTCGAAAGGTCGGTTGCTTCAGGAGTATGTAGTTACTTCCATTGAAGAACTGCGCGACGTCCGCCCCCGAAACGGCCCTTCCACTTGACGCGGCGTCGGCTACTGCGCTGCGACTTGCGTTGAGCACGGACGGCAACTCCTCCCAATCTGCAATGGCTTTAGCCGGACACGGGATTGCGGTTGGAAGCCGACCCACCCTTGTTGAGAAATCGACGCACGACTGCCTAAAAGTGACGTCATTTCCGAACATGACGAGTCGCGGGTAATCGAAAACGTCTCCAACGTTAAAGACGAGTGTGATGTTCGATTTGTTCACCGGCACCGTGGCTACGGCGTTAGCAACATCCGCAGCGTTCACGATCTGAGACGGTCGAGAGTGATTCGCTGTCGAGAAGGCATAATCGGCCACCGCCAATACGCCCGAGGGCTTGGCGGCACCAGCTGTCGGACTCATCACCAAGGTTGTTGTTGCGAGCACTACACCTATCAAGAGTGTGAAACCTATGCGGTCGCCTGCTTGCGCGTGCCCTCGACGCTGCCTTAACTTCGTTCGGCTAGCTCGACATGGACCAAGGTTCTTTAGTTCACGACACTTTCGCGACATCTTGAAAGTCCCCCTTTGGGCTAATCACTCCGTCGAGCACATTCATCAACCATTATCTCCGTATTTTCAACGTCTGACCTAAGAATTCCTATGGCATCCAATGCTGCAATCTCCAGTCGGAGAATGTGTAGGTCGGCCCTCCGACGCGAACCCACACGCTGCAGGGTAACGAATCGAGAATTCCAGGGTTCATGCCACGGCCCAACCTGACGCAGCGAACAAGATTTCCTGCGATCAACCTAGGCCTAAATCCAAGATGAGCCTAACGATGCACCTCTCATCAGGTGATCGTGAAAGTGCCTGCGGCGCTTCCGGCGCTGCAACTGACCGATGCTTGAGCCGTCCCTGCGCCAGTAGTGGAACCGATCGACCACTTCCAGGTCGCATCGCCACTTGCATTAGCCGTTGTCGTACCCAGGCCACTTTCGGTGCTTAATCGTCCGCTCGGAAGGGTAACGGCAAGTGTGCAGGAATCATTCGGTTTGCTCGAATGCGCGGTGAGTGATTCATGACCGCCGGGAGCAACCGAACTGATCAGTGAGGTGATTTGCACATCTCCGACCTGAGTTGTCGTTGTCGCACCAGCTCCACTGGTCGTCGTGGCAACTGGCGCAGTAGTCGTGGCAACTGGCGCAGTCGTCGTGGCAACTGGCGCAATAGTCGTGGCAACTGGCGCAATAGTCGTGGTTGTCGTCGGCGGCACCGCGTTGGCCTTAGGCCATGCGCCGAGGAATCGATGGTACGTAGTGACCCAGTTACTCGCGATGAGAGTTTGGGCACTACGAAGACTGACCTTGCCCGTACACACGAGAGCGTGCAGGCGGTTTTCAAGAATATCCTTGCTGTTGAGGTAGCCGTGCGGATGATTATTCAACTCGGGCCACAAGTTGCCCATCGCGTTGCTCCCGCCAAGTTCGAGAGAGATGAGGTGGTCGATCTCATACTGGCCAGCCGTGTGGTGAGTGATGCCGTACATTGCGTAGACCTCGTTCTTCTCCGATTCGGGAACGTCGCGAACGCTGGTCGAATAACCGGACCGACAGATCGTCGCAACGGTTACATGGAATGTCACGCCAGGCGTCACGCGAAGATCATTCAACGGCTCGCCGTGAGAGTAACGAAAATGGCCAGTGCCTGCGGAAGCTGCCGAAGAGAGCGTCAGACTGACAGCCACCACCGCCAATAAGCCAACTGAAGTGGTGCGTCGCACTCCCGTGGCATTCCTCCTTTCTTGCTTTGTGGGGTCACTTAACATTGGCCAAAACCTTGACGACAAAGCCTTGAAACTGTTTGACCTTGGCGGGCAACAACGAGGCCACCGAGACAGAGTGCAACGCTGGCGATACTCACTGCAATACTGCGCTTCATTGACACCTCCGAGAACGGTCTACATCATTCCCATTCGGTGAGAAAACCGATGGCTACGCCACCATGTAACGACCAAGTCGAAACAAACCCTAATACTGACCGGCAGAAATACCATGTGACCAGTACTTTTACCTCTTGCTACGATGAGACTTTTCCAGCTTGAAGGGAAGGGCGTGCGGGTTCAAGTCCCGCCTCCGACACCAACATTCTCCGGTACCTTGAGTCCAACTTCGGAGAGCAGCACGTGAAACGCCGGGCTTCCGACAACTTTGACCTCCAAGTGATCGGGAAACACCTTGATCCACTCCAGGAGATTCTGAACCAAGATGCGACGTTCGCGATCTTCGGCCTCTGCCCACACTGCGTCCATGTCTAGGTCTGCGAGCATGCGGGCGACCTCTTCGAATCGAACCTCCAGGTCGCTCTTGAGTTGCTCCTCCTGGCCCTCTAGCGCCATCTGCTGACGAACAGACTCAATGGCAGTCGCGATACGTGTCTCTTCTTGTTGAAAGCCGTCGGCGCTGATCTTCTGGGCGTAGTAGAGGTCGAGTAGTTTCCGTCGTTCGTCGTTGAGGACCTTCAGCGTCTTTGCCGGTGGTGCCCGTCGGGTCCGGCGCGGCGTCCCCGCCGCGTCCGGGCCCCCACCGGCCAGCCGCCGTCGAATGGCGCTACGCAGGTCTTCGTCGTGACCGACGAGATGCAGACCCTTGACCACCGCACGAGCCAGGCCGAGGTTGCTCCGTGACGGCTGATCGCAGCCCTGGCCTCGGTGACGGCACTTGTAGGTGAGATGGCCCTCGCCATTTTGCGCTACGACCATCTTTCGATTGCAGAGGCCACAGATAACACGACCCGAGAGCGGGTCACTCGACTGGCGCACGCCTTTGGCTGTCCCTCGGTGCGCGTTCTGCCACTCCACTTCAGTGACGAGCGGCTCGTGGAGGCCGTCCGACCACTTATCCTTGCGCACTGTTTCGCCGCGATAGATGCGCGAATCGAGAATCGATTTGACGGTTGAGTACTTGAGTCCCGTGCGTTCTTCGATCACTCGATAAGAGTGTCCTTCACCTCGGAGCCGAAAGCACTCGATCACCCGTGCGGCATCAACATTCGGAACGAGCAATCCATCGATCATGTCGTAGCCCGTCTTTGGTCGATTGGGCCAGCGCCCTTCTTTCACCAACCGGTCGAGTCCCATGCTGACGTTCTCCGAGAGCGCCTCGCGGTAGTACTCGGCTTGTCCGCCCATCATCGAGAAGAACCAACGGCCCGCAGGAGAGGACAGGTCGAGATTCTCACAGACCGAGTGCAGCGTGACGCCGTACTTGTCGAACGTGTCGCGTAACTCCATTAGGTCGCGCAGGCTGCGAGACAGCCGGTCAAGTTTCCACACGATGACGTGTGACGCGTGACCGGCTTCAACCGCCGCCAACAACTGCTGTAAACCAGGTCGGAGCATGTTCTTGCCGGAGATGCCGGGATCGGAGATGACAGTGATCTCGCCAAGATCGCGCAGACTTGCATAGGCTCGGAGTTTGTCCGTCTGGCCCTCTATCGACCAGCCCTCCTCCGCTTGCTCCTCTGTCGAGACTCGGCAGTACGCCAGGGTTAGCACGGAGACCTCCTTTCGGTCCTAGGTTTTTGTTCACAATACGCAGAGTGACTGAAACCAGCACTGAGGCAACCGCGTCGAAGTCGGGCGGCGGCATCACAGCAGTTCCAAACTTCGTCGCTTTTGCCAGATGCGAAAGTCCATCGACACGTGCGTCTCCCTGGCGTAGCGCCCGAGGTAGTCCTTCAGAACTTCGAGCATCTCCGCCTCCGAGTGACAATCGCTGAGGGCACCGAAACGCGCCACGTAGCCAACAAACGCCGGCATCATCTTCGCCAGTTCGCCACGTTGCTTGCCTCGATAAGTGCGCTCCAGGCTCAACGCGCCCTCACCTATCCGAGCGTGTTGAATCTCTTCCCACTCCGGTGCGATTGGCCACCTCGATCGGGTTTGATCACCGGTTGGCACGCGATAGGAGAGCCACGTCGTTAGGTAGGCCCACAGGGCGCCGGTCGCATCGAGAATATCGTCCGGATCGTCAAGTCCGAACTCGCGTAGTGCGCCTCGCAGCACTTCGAATTCGACTCGCAACACATTGCGTGCTGGGTCGTAGGTCTCGTTCCAAATCTCCTTCCAGTACTCGGCACCGGAAGAGACAATCTCGATGGTCTTGTTGTAAAGGCGGGCGTCAACCGTGCCCGAGGAGCGCTTGCCGAATTGCAGTCCGTTGAGCGTGCCATTCGCCTCAAACGTGCCGAGGTCCTCCGCTCGACAGACGAAGCGGTTACGATCATCGCCCGTCAGGTTCCAACCCTGGAAGTCCGCATAGAGGTCGACGCGACTGACCGTCAACTTCGCCACGCCGCATTCGCCCTCGATGAGGTCACGAACGCCTTGCACCACTGCGCGCACTCCGACACCGTGCAAGAACTCCGCGCGAGGTTGAATGCGAAACGCCGGGAGATTGAGACTCGGTGTGATCCCGATGCGGCCAAAAGGATGAGTGAGGCAGTAGCGGTGCTTATGCCACGCGTGCGGTGCCATGAGCATCTCCAAGGCTCCAAATTGGAAGGGGGGGCTGCCGTCGAGTGCTTGCGCCTCGCTGCGAGAGTTTTCGAGTCTTGCGAGTAACGAATCCGGGAGTGGCGCGCGTCCGGTGAGGTAGATCGCGTCTACGCCGGAGGCCACTTCATTGAGAATCGGTACTCGCATAATTGCAAGTATACCGGCGACCCTGTTACATCAAGTGTGTTTCTTCGGGGTCCGTCCGACTTTGACCTGGGCACCGGCCCAGTAGGCCTTCGGGTCAATCGTGATGCCCGGCATTTGATAGACGTCGGGGTGCGAGCCAGTCATCTTGCGGAAGCGGGCCACCTTGCGCCAGATCGTTGATTTGTGCATTCCGAACTCTTCAAGTCCCTCGAAGCCGCCGTAGAGATGCCACATGACCCAAAAGCCAATCATGTCCTCGACAATCGTCGTACCTAGTGGCTCAAGGGCGCTTGTGAGTTTGCCTTTCACGAATGGGGGAACCCGACGATCCACGGCTTTGACATAAGCATCCCACGCCTTCTTAGCGATGCCCTGCCCTTCGGGCGTCTCCATTGGGTCGGATCGAAAGTCAGAATCCATACTCGCAGTGTAGCGAGTATGTCAATCGTGGGATGCAATAGTTGAAGCATGAGGAGCGAAAGCAGCATGAACATTGGCCAGCCCAGTGACCAGATGTCTACAGCGGCAATCAATTTCGTGAAGACAGAATGGATCGGAGGCATTCTTTCAGGTCCTCTTCCGGACCTTTTTCATTACACGAACGCGGAAGGCTTGAAGGGCATTGTCGAATCTCAAACACTGTGGGCATCGCACATTTCATTTATGAATGATCCGATGGAGATGAAGTACGCGGTGAATCTCTGTAGGAAGGTCCTTGATGAAAGCATTGGATCATCTGAAGACGCGGTCGATGAACTCCTTCGTGCCACTGTCAATACGGGACTTGATCGAATCGGTGACTTGCTCACGGGTTTCGTATTCTGTTTTTGCGAAACGGACGACCTTCTCAGCCAATGGCGCGGGTATGGAGACAAGTCATCAGCATTCTCGATTGGAATCGACGTCAATGCGTTGGGGATTATGACCTTGGCACGAGGCGACATTCGGAAGGTTATTTATGATGTACGACAGCAAGAAGCGATGTTGAAGAGACTGCTATCTGACTGGCGCGATGTACTGAAATTGCTTGTGAAGGATGATCTCGTTGACTACGGACGACTCCACTCGTTGAACATTGGACTCACTATGGCTTTTGCCCCAGTGGCACTGTCAATGAAGGTGCCCGCTTTCGCAGAAGAGTGTGAGTGGAGGATGATTACCATTCGAATGAATACGTCTGAGCTGTATTCGACTCGATTGCGCGACGGCAAACTAGTTCCTTATCTGGAGATTAACGAAGCCAATTCGGATGGGAAGTTGCTTAATCTCCCGATCAAATCGTTGCGGGTCGGCCCGACTTCCGATGTCGAACGGGACCTCATGGCAGTTCGCAATCTGCTTCATACCAATGGAATCATGGTTGAACCGATTACCTCGGAATTTCAACTCAAATCGTGATGGCAGTTAATCCGAATGCAGTTTGCGGGTGCTGTGATACAGAGAGCGCACCACGCTGTTCAGCCGCGCCGTTCTTTCAGGGTGATTCTTAGGAATCGAGACTTTCATTCGGCCGTAAGTGTGATTGGATGTTCGACTTCAACAGTGCGCGAAGAACGGCTTCATCTTTTTTGTCCGAAATCATTTGCTTCGAGATTGTGAATCGAGGCTCGTTAAATCCTCTCTTCAATGTATAAAAGTTGCGTGTTTCGTTGGCACTCTTGAAGGCTGTCCAGCCGTCGGATCTCGACTTTTCACCCGCGGAAATTGTCACCCCACGATCAGTGAAGGTGAAAATTGGCTGGTCCTCGAAATTACACAAGGCATTCCATTGCGCCCATGGCACGACCAGAAGTCGCAGCAGCATGTACGCAATGATTGCCATGACACAGGCCGCGATTAATGCACCACCGTTCTTCCAAATCACCAACCCGAAGCACAATGCGCAAAGGGCGTCGAACCAAGTGATTCGCTTGTCCATCCACCGAGAACGGATGAACTCATTTCTTGTCCAAGGCTTTTTGATCACTATTTCAGTCACATTGTCGGCCAGAACGACTCACGTCTCCACAATTGCATAATCACGGTCCAATCGCATTCTCAGGACCTCCAGGTTCTTAAGCGCCAGTCGGAGACACCCCTTGGTCGTTAATTGCAAGCGGCGACGTCTTGACGATGGCGTG
>CALGFJ010000043.1 GCA_937881055.1 uncultured Acidimicrobiaceae bacterium
CTACGACGCCCGAGTACTTACTTCGACGGTTTCAAGATGAGGTGACCGACGGCCGTATTCGACGCCGGTACGTGATAGAAGCGGTAGAGCTCTTTCACCTTCTTGCCGAGGGCGCCGCGCATGATGAGCCACATGATCATTTCGATGCCCTCGGAGCCGGCCTCGCGCAAGTACTCGATGTGCGGCACCTTCTTGAGCGTGTCGGGGTCCTGGACCAGTTGATCGAAGAATTCGTGGTCGAAGGCGGAGTTGATGAGACCGGCTCGCGGTCCCTGCAATTGGTGGCTCATGCCGCCGGTGCCCCACACCTGGACGTTGAGGTCTTCGTCGTAGCTCCGGATCGCCCGGCGCAGGGCCTTGCCCAATTCGAAACAGCGATTGCCGGTGGGCTGGGGGTACTCGACGACGTTGACCGCGATCGGCACGACCTTCACCGGCCACGCCTCGGGCTGGCCGAACATCAGTGACAGCGGGACCGTGAGCCCGTGGTCGACCGTCATCTCGTTGATGATGGTCATGTCGAACTCGTCCAGGATCAGGTTCTCGGTGATGTGACACGCGAGGTCGGCGTGGCCGATCACCTCCGGAACCGGCCGTGGACCGAATCCCTCGTCGGCGATGGCGTAACTCTCCGCGCAGCCAATGGCGAAGGTCGGCAGCACCGCGAGGGAGAATGCCGAGGCGTGGTCGTTGTAGATGAGCACGACGACGTCGGGCTTTTCACTCGCGATCCACTTCTTGGACCAGTCGTAGCCATCGAAGAGCGGTTGCCAGTAGTCCGAACCGGATTTGCCGAGGTCGAGCGCCGCACCAATCGCCGGCACGTGGCTGGTGGCCACGCCGGCCGTGATCCGCGCCACGGACTAGCGCCCCTCTTTGATGGAGCGTTGTCCCTCGGGTGAACGTCCTCCGGACAACATCATCTGCGCGTATGCCTCGCTCGTCATCCCCGTCATCGAGGCGGCGGCCTGCTGGAAACTCTGGCCGTCGGTCGCGAAGATCTTGGCCAGGAAGTAGATGTTGCCGCCTTCGGCGATGGCGGCGTTGTAGTCGCGCGCGAGAACCGCCTGCTTTTGCACCTCGGTCATGGGCCACTCGTCGAGGTAGGCACGTTCGTCGGCGCGGAAACGCTCGCGGTTCTCGGGCTTCATAAGGCTCATGCAGAACTGATTGAGCTGAAAGCCCTGGCGTGAGCGCTTCGTCGTGAAGACCGTCGTGCCGGGGATGTCGTCGAATTCCTCGTGCTCGTTCATTGATCGTCCCTCCAATACAGTCGCATCGGATTGTCGACCAGGAGTTTACGCTGCAGTTCCGGCGTCGGGGCAATGCCCGGTATGAAGTCGACGATCGCTCCGTCATCGGGCATGTAGTCGTGCAGGTTCGGATGCGGCCAATCGGTTCCCCAGAGCACTCGAGTGGGGAAGCGTTCGACGACTCGTCGCGCGAAGGGCACGACGTCGACGAAGCCCGGAGGTCCGGCAACGCTCAAGCGTTCGGGGCACGTCACCTTGCACCAGAAGTTCTCGTGCTCGTCCATGAGCGTCAAGAACGCCGCGAACGCCGGTCCGTCGACCGGGAGCGTCACGTCCGGACGACCCATGTGATCGACGACGACGTCGGTCTCGATCGACGTGAAGAAGCTCCGTCGCTCGACGAGGTCGGCGGCCTCAAAGTAGATCACCACGTGCCAGCCGAAGGGCGCGACCTTCTCGACGATGCGGTGATAGTACGAATCCGGTTCGGGGTCGACGAGTCGACGGACGTAATTGAATCGCACGCCCCGTACGCCGGCGTCGTGCAGCTCGGAAAGTTCGCTCACGCTCACGTCGGGCCGCAGCGTCGCGACGCCCCGAGCTCGTCCGTTTGCACCGGCCAGCGCGTCGAGCATGGCGCGATTGTCCGAACCGTGACAGGTGGCTTGGACGATCACGTTGCGCTCGACGCCCAAGAAGTCACGGAGCGCGAAGAGCCGGTCCTTCCCGGCGTCACACGGCGTGTACTTGCGTTCATCGGCGTACGGGAAGACGTCGCCGGGACCGAAGACGTGGCAGTGGGCATCGACCGATCCGGCCGGGAGCGTGAACGTCGGGCGTGACGGCTCGGGGTCGAAGACGAGCCAGTCGGCGTCCATCGTGAATGCGGCCACGTCCTAGGTCCGACTCTTCAGGGCCGCATCGAGTCGGGGATAGACCCGTCGTGCGTTGCCTTCGTAGACTTCGGCGCGCGCATCGTCGCTCAAGGGAAGCGCATCGATGTAACGCTTGGTGTCGTCGAAGTAGTGGCCGGTCTCGGGGTCGATGCCGCGCACCGCACCCAGCATCTCGGAGCCGAAGAGGATGTTCTTTCGCTCGATGACGTTGAACAACAGGTCGATGCCCGGCTGGTGGTAGACGCAGGTGTCGAAATAGACGTTCTGCATCACGTGCTCGCTCAACGCCGGCTTCTCCAACATGTCGGCCAATCCGCGATAGCGCCCCCAGTGGTACGGCACGGCGCCACCGCCGTGGGGAATGATCAGTCGCAGCGTGGGAAAGTCCGCGAAGAGATCGCCCTGGATCAGCTGCATGAAGGCCGTCGTGTCGGCGTTGATGTAGTGCGCGCCGGTGGCGTGAAAGTTCGGGTTGCAACTACTGGAAACGTGGATCATCGCCGGCACGTCGAGTGCGACCATGGTCTCGTAGATCGGATACCAGTACTCGTCCGTGAGGGGTGGGCCGTCCCAGCGACCACCGCTCGGGTCCGGGCTGAGGTTACAGCCCACGAATCCGAGTTCGTTGACGCATCGTTCGAGTTCAGCGATCGAACCTTCGAGCCCGACACCCGGAGACTGGGGGAGTTGCCCGACGCCGATGAAGGAGTCCGGGTAGAGGTCGACGACGCGCTTGATGAGGTCGTTGCAGGCCCGCGACCACTGTCGGCTCACCCCTTCGTCGCCCACGTGATGCTCCATCGCCGAAGCGCGGGGCGAGAAGATCGTCATGTCGGCACCACGTTCGCGAAGTATCCGCAGTTGATTCGTCTCGATGGTCTCGGCGATCTCGTCATCGGAAATCTGGGGGTACGCGGGAGCCGCGTCGCGCGCCTCGTACGCCGCGACCTGAGTCCTGCGCCAGAGATTATGCGCGTCGGGCGCCGTCGTGTAGTGGCCGTGACAATCGATGATCATGCGTCGGGCCACACCGCCGAAGGAACAAAGACGTCACCGCGCATCAAGAGACGCGCGGTTCGCAGTAACGCCACGTGTCTGACCTCGACGCCAGCGTCGCTCACGTTCACGTCGAGCGACACGGAGAAGTACCCGGTGGGGTGCTCGATGTCGAGGACGTCGCGGTCGGCGCCACCCCCGCCAACCAGTTCGTACGCCACGGAACCGGGTATCAGACACGCGGTCGCGACCGAGACCGCGCCGAAGACGCCGATCGCGTCGTGGACGCGTGTGGGAATGAACGTGCGCGTACTCACGGCCCCGCCGTGCTGGGCCGGCGCGAGGAGGCACATCTTCGGGACCGTCGCTGAGGTCACGTCGCCGAGATTCATCATGGGTCCCACCGCGAGTCGGATTCGTTCGACGAGTTCGCATACGTCGCGGTTACTCTCGATGGCGCTCGGTTCCTCGTAGCCGGAGAGTCCGACCTCCTCGGCCTTGAGACACACGACGGGCATGCCGTTGTCGATGCACGTGACCCGAATCCCTTCGACGACGTCGATGGCGTGGCCCGTCGGCAGGAGCGCACCACAAGTCGATCCGGCGACGTCGACAAACTCAATCGCCACGGGAGCGTGTGAGCCGGGTACGCCGTCGATATGAGTCTCCCCGTCGTAGCGAACTCGACCGTTGGGTGTCTGCACGGTGGCGACGGCCACGCTCTGCGTGTTCTCCATCCAAATGCGTACGGGAGTCGTGTCACCCCTGGCGCTGATCAGACCTTCTTCCAGGGCGAACGGTCCGACACCGGCGAGGAGGTTGCCGCAGTTCTGGCTGTCGGAGACCTCGGCGCGGTCGGGCCACACCTGCAAGAACAAGTAGTCCACGTCCGCGTCGTCGCGTGTCGACGGGCGGATGACGGCGACCTTGGAGGTGAGCGGATGTCCACCACCCAGCCCGTCGATCTCTCGGGTGTCGGGTGAACCCATCGCGGCGAGCAGCACCGCGTCGCGCGTGGGTATGTCGACGGGGAGATCGCCCGCGTGAAAATAGAGGCCCTTCGAGGTGCCACCTCGGATGACCGAGCAGCGAATCGCCATTTGCGAGCTCACCGATCGCCGTCTTCTCGGTAGGTGAGTCCGCGCTGGGCGAGCTTCTCACGCATGACGTAGATGTCGAGTCCGAGTTCACCACTCGCGAGTCGTTGGCGCTTCTCCACTTCGTTGGCCTCACGTTGGGTTGCCGCTGCGAGAACGGTCTCGGCGCTCTCGCGCGAGACGACGACCACGCCGTCGTCGTCGGCCACGATGACGTCGCCGGGTCGCACGCGGGCTCCCGCGCACACGATCGGCGTCTGGACGTTCCCGGGCGTCTCCTTCACGGTGCCCTGCGCGCAGATCGTCTTGGACCACACGGGAAAGCCGAGCGCAGTCAGTTCCGCGACGTCGCGCACCCCGGCGTCGATGACGAGACCGCGCACGCCGTGCGCGACAAGACTGGTCGCGAGAAGTTCGCCAAAGTATCCGTCGTCGCAGGGACTGGTCGGTGTGACGACGAGCAGGTCACCCGGTTGGGCCATCTCGACGGCGACGTGAATGGACCAGTTGTCGCCGGGCGCAACTTCGCACGTGAGTGCGTTGCCCGCCACTCGTACTGGACGATAGATCGGTCGGAGCCGTGACGCGAACAGACCGGTGCGCCCCTGCGCTTCGTGAATGGTGGCGACACCGAAGTGCGCCAGCGCGTCGACCGTCGCGAGTGAGGTGCGCTCGGTATTCCTGACGACTTCAGCCATGGGTTCCTCGGAGTCTCTCGTCGACGTTATCGGTAGGGTTGACCGTTGCGCGTGATGCGCCGGTCGTTCTGCGAACAGACTAAACGCCACTTTCGAGACTGTCGAGTAGCCTCCGATTCGTCGACGAAGTGTGCCGGATTGTTGGAGGAACGTGAAGTCAGTTCGCACGCAGGTGGTCATCATCGGTGCCGGTCCCGCCGGACTACTGCTGGGACACCTACTCGGACTCAACGGCGTCGACACCGTGATCGTCGAGACCCGCAGCCTCGACTACGTACAACACCGCGTGCGCGCGGGCGTGATCGAATACGGCATCGCCAACTTTCTCGAGGAGTCCGGCGTCGGGTCGCGCATGCGCGCCGAGGGACTCGTCCACCACGGGATCGAGTTCCGCCTCGACGGGGTCTCGCACCGAATTGCCCTGAGCGAGCTCTACGAGGGGCGCGCGATCACGGTTTACGGGCAACAAGAAGTGGTGAAGGACCTGATCACGGCCCGTGTCGCGAACGGCGCGCCACTTCACTTTGACGCCACGGTCACGAGCGTCTCCGGACACACGACCACGACGCCGTCGGTCGTCGTGACGACGAGCGACGGCGAGATCGAGATTATTGGCGACTACGTCATCGGATGTGACGGTTCTCACGGGGTTTCGTCGGCGTCGGTACCGTCGGGAGCCCTTGGGCGCTACGACCGCGTCTATCCGTTTTCATGGCTCGGCATACTCGCCGAAGCGCCTCCGGCGACCGAAGAGCTCATCTACTGTCGACACCCCCAGGGGTTCGCGCTGTACTCCATGCGCTCACCCGTGCTCAGTCGGCTGTACCTCGGCGTGAGTCCCGAAGAGACGCTCGAGTCGTGGTCCGATGAGCGGATCTGGGAAGAACTCACGACCCGTCTGGCGACCGATCGCGCGGCATCGATCGCCCAAGGCCCGATCATCGAGCGCGGTATAACGCCGATGCGAAGCGTCGTCGTCGCACCCATGCGCTACGGGCGGCTCTTCCTCGCCGGCGACGCCGCACACATCGTGCCGCCGACCGGCGCCAAGGGGATGAACTTGGCCCTCGCCGACGTTCGACTACTGGCCCCGGCGCTGGTCGCGTCGTTGCACGACCACGACGAACGACTCCTCGATTCCTACTCCGACGAGAGTCTTCGGCGCGTCTGGCGCGCCGAAGAGTTCTCGACGTACATGACCCAGATGTTGCACCCGCATCCGAGTGACGAATTCGAGAACGGGGTACAGAGCGCGCGACTACGCCAAGTCATCGACTCCGAGGATACGGCGCGAGCGCTCGCGCGCAACTACGTCAATCTGTCCAGTCTGTAGGCGACTAGAAGGGGTAGAAGGCGATATCGGCTTGGGCCGTGATCCATTGGGTCTCGGTGTAGGCGTCCAGGTTCGCGAGTCCACCCATTCGCGAGCCGTTGCCGCTGTCGCCGATCCCACCGAAGGGGATCGTCGCTTCGTCGGCGGGCGTCGCGTCGTTGATGTGGATGGCCCCAGTCGGAATCCGACTCGCCAACTCGAGCGCTCGCAGGCCGTCGCCCGAGAGGATGCTCAGCGAAAGTCCGTAGGGCGAGTCCGACGCCATCGCCACGGCTTCGTCCAACGAAGCGTAACTGACGATCGGTGCGACCGGCCCGAACACTTCTTGGGCGTAGGCCGGGGAATTCATTGGGACGTGGGTCAACACGGTCGGTCGGTAGAAGAGCTCTTCGAACGTCCCCCCGGCCGCCAACGTCGCGCCGGCAGAGACGGTCTCGCTGACCAGGGCGTGCACGCGATCACGCTGCTTCGCGTCGATGAGTGGCCCGAGAGCCACTTGTCCGCTCTTGGGATCGCCCACCGGGAGGTGGTTCGCGTGCTCGACCATCAGCGCCGCGTAGTCATCGGCGATCCGCGCGTCGACCAGGTGACGGCCGGTCGTCATGCAGATCTGTCCCTGGTGGGCAAAGGAACCGAAGGCTCCCACCGCGGCCGCCTTTTCGAGGTCCACGTCATCCATGATGATCATCGCCGAGTTCCCTCCCAGTTCGAGGTGGACGCGCTTGAGGTGTTGGGCCGCGAGCGATCCCACGGCCCGTCCGGCGACGGTCGAACCGGTGAAGGCGATGATGCGAACGAGTGGATCCTTGACCAATGCCTCGCCGACGTCGGCGCCGCCCGGCAGGACACTGAAGACGCCGGTGGGAAGTCCCGCCTCTTCGAAGACGCGCGCGAGCACGACACCGCCGCAGACCGCGGTGCGCGGATCGGGCTTCAAGATCACGGCGTTGCCCAAGGAGAGCGCGGGCGCGACCGAGCGAATCGAGAGGATGAGAGGAAAGTTGAACGGTGCGATGACGCCGACCACGCCAGCTGGCACGCGACGAGAGAAACTCAGGCGAGGCATCTCGGTGCGCAAGATCTCCCCGATGGGGTGCGACGCGATCGCCGCCGCCTCGTAGGACTCCTCAGCGGCGGTATGCACCTCGAGGCCGGCCTTGAAGGGGATGCCACCCGATTCACGGATGATCCACGACGAGATCTCCTCCTCGTGCTGCTGAAACAGGTCACCGGCCCTTCGAAGCACCGCGGCGCGCGCGCTGTAGGGAAGGGCCGCCCACTCGCGCTGGGCTTCGCTCGCACGCTTCGACGCGCGGGCGACGTCGTCGACCGAGGCACGGCCCGCGCGCCCTAACTCCTCGCCGGTGGCGGGCTCGAGTACCGGTGCGTCACCGGCACCGCCCTTGGTCCATCCGTCCAAAAAGATGTTGGATTGCCAACTGGCGTCGTCTAACAGTGCCATTGTTTCCTCGTTTCGCTTGCCACGTCTTGACGTCTTATCACACCGGCGTTAGCCTTCGCGACGTTGGCACGTCGAGTCGTGTCTCACGTTCGCACCGTCGAGACGTGACGCAAGGAGGAACATGTTTCTTCGTGAGCACTGGTACGTCGCCGCACTGGCGTCCGAACTCTCCGAGCGTCCGATCGCTCGCACGATCCTTGGTGAGCCGGTCGCGCTCTACCGCAACGAACGAGGACGCGTCGTGGCCCTCGCCGATCAGTGCCCGCACCGCGGCTATCCACTCTCTCTCGGCACCGTCGTCGACGACGTGCTCGTGTGCGGCTACCACGGCTTCACCTACGACTGCGAGGGTCTCTGCGTCGCGGTTCCCGGTCAGGATCGGATTCCCACGAAGCTCTCGGTGCGCACGTATCGCGTCCTCGAAAAGGGCTGTTGGCTCTGGATCTGGATGGGACGAGGTGATCCGGACGAGTCAGGGTTGCCGGACACGCCGTGGCTCGAAGATTCGACGAACTGGTCGGTCGTATCCGGCGTGGCCAAGATTGAAGCCGCATTTTCCCTGCTCGTGGACAATCTTTTGGACCTGTCGCACGAGACCTTCCTGCACAACAGTTCGATCGGGACTCCGGAGGTCGCCTCAACGCCGATTGACGTCGAGGTCGATGATGCGTCGCGGATCGTCAACGTGTATCGCCACATGGCCAGCGTCGAGTGTCCGCCCTTCTACGCCACGACGACCGGTCTTTCGGGCTCGATCGACCGGTGGCAGGACATTGAGTATTTTCCTCCGGGCTTCTACAAATTGAATTCGAGGATTGCGCCGGTCGCGCAGCCGCCACTCCCTGATGGAACGGATGATCACGCCTTCCACTTGAAGATCTTTTACGGTTTGACCCCGTCCACCGAAACGTCGGTCTACGACTTCTGGGCCCTGTCGCGAGACTTCTGCGTCGGCGACGTCGCGATCGACGTTGCGCTCGAGAAGATGCAGGTCAGCGTCGTGCAAGAGGACGTCGACGCCCTCAACATCATCCAACAGCGCGTCAACAGTGGACGCGAGATGACCGAAGTCAGCGTGAAGATCGACCGCGGCGGACTCGCCGCGCGGCACATGCTTGCGCAGATGGGGGAGGACGAACTGACGCATCCACCACATTTGACCGCATAGCGAACATCACGGCTCAGAATGTAAACATTCGCTCGACTTCTTGCATGAAATTCGCGGCGCGTGCGACGTAATGTAATGAAAACATCAGCGCAGTTACTTAGAGGGGGATTTCATGGGGATTGAAGAATCTATCGGTAGTGGTTCTGACGAGAGAACCATCCCGGGTTGGGGCAGCGTCGAATTTGGTCGTCGCCTCGGTTTGAAGGCGCTCGCCGGAACGGCGCTCGTCGGTGGGGTGGCAGCTCTGGCCGAGTCGTCCGCGGCGTCCGCGGCGACAAAGTCCCACACGATCAAGATCGGCTACGTGACGCCCTCGACGGGATCACTCGCTGACTTCGCGGGGCCGGACAAGTTCGTCCTCAGTCTCGTTCGTAGCGCGAGCCAGTTCGCCAAGGGCATCACGATCGGCAAGACCAAATACAAGATCGAGGTGACGGTGAAGAACTCTCAGTCCGACCCGTCGATCGCCAGTACGGTCACGACCGAACTGATCCAACAAACCGGCGTGGACCTCATCGTCACCTCCTCGGCACCCGAGACGACCATTCCGGTCAGTGTGGTGTGCGAGGGCGCGGGCGTGCCGTGCCTTTCCACGGTCTGCCCGTGGGAAGCGTGGTGGGGTGGTTTCACCGGCAATTCGATCGGTCCGGCCGGTAACGCCGTGGGAACATCGCCGCAGTACTGCTCGATGTTCTTCTTCGGTGTTCCGGAGTTCGTCGAATGCTTCTTGCCCATGTGGAACAAAGTGCTAAAGACGACGAGCGCGAATCAGGTCTACGCGGGGATGTTCCCGAACGACTCTGACGGTAACGCGTTTCGCGCAGCCTGGCCGCCGACGCTGTCGGCGATCAACACCGCCCAAGGTGGCTCGCCGTGGACTTTCGTGGACGGCGGCGCCTACACCGACCTGGCGACGGACTACACGGCGATGATCTCACTGTTCAAGTCCGGTTCGGGAGGGAAGTCCTGTGACTTCTTCATCAACTGTCCGTTGCCGCCGGACTTCAACACGTTCTGGAAGCAGGCGTCCCAGCAAGACTGGAACCCCAAGTTGGCGACCGTCGCCAAGGTCATGTTGTTCCCGACCGACGTGTACGCCCTCGGGGCCCTCTCGAACAACGTGGCGACCGACTGTTGGTTCGCACCCAACGCGCCGTACAAGTCGTCGTTGACGGGCATGACGGCCAGCACGTTCGCCGCGAACTACCAGAAGGTGACCGGTCAGCAGTGGGTGCAATCAATGGGCTCGACCTATTCGCTCTTCGAGATCGTCGTGGAGGCCTTCAAGAAGGTGAAGAACCCGCACGACCGCAAGGCCGTGGCGAACGCGTTGAAGGAAGTGGCCTACGACGGCATCTGTGGACCACTCAACTTCTCGGCCAAGACCAACCCGGCCAAGGGCGTCGGCATCATCAAGCCCGTCGGCATCCAGTGGAAGCCGGGCTCGAAGGAGCTCGTCGGAAATAAGAAGTTCTCCTGGTCGCCCTGGGTCGTTGACAACACACTCAACAAGCACATTCCGTTGCAGGCGACACTCGAGCCGACCAACGCATAGGAATCACTAGTTACATGCCGCTTCTACAACTGGAAGGTGTATCCAAGCGCTTCGGACAGGTCGTCGTTGCCGATGGGATTACCTTCCAGTTGGAAGAAGGGGCCTCGATTGGGGTGATCGGACCCAACGGTGCGGGTAAGACCTCGATGTTTGGCATCATCTCAGGCGACATCAAAGCCGACACCGGGCAATTGCGCTTCGCGGAACACAATCTCGCACGCGTTTCCACTCCTCAGCGCTGTCGGATGGGCATTGGGCGCACCTACCAGATTCCGCAGCCCTTCGAACACATGACGGTCTTTGAGAACGCGTTGCTCGGCGCACAACAGGGCGC
>CALGFJ010000044.1 GCA_937881055.1 uncultured Acidimicrobiaceae bacterium
CCGTCGTCGCCGAACGCTTCGCCGTAGCGCACTATGCCGCCGTCAAGTTGATACACCTCTTCGAAACCACGCCCTTTCATGAGCGCTGAGAGGACTTCGCATCGCACGCCGCCGGTGCAGTACGTAACGACCGCTTTGTGCTTCAGGTGGTCGAAGAGACCACTCTCCAGCACCGACGCGAAGTCGCGTGTCGCGCGCACGTCCGGGACAACGGCGTTCTTGAATCGACCGATTTCGGCTTCGAAGGCGTTGCGCGCGTCGAAGAACACCACGTCATCGCCTCTTTGATCGACCAGCTCATGGATCTCGTGAGGTTTCAGGTGGACGCCACCTCCGACGACGCCTCGTTCGTCAACCATGAGTTCCTCCGCGGCACCGAAGGAGACGATCTCCTCGCGTACGCGAACCCGAAGTCGGGGAAAATCACCCGCAGATCCTTCGGACCATTTGAAATCGATTCCCCTAAAGCCGGGGAACTCCTTGGTCGCCGCGACGTAGCGCCTCAAATCATCGAGATCGCCTCCGAGCGTGCCATTGATCCCGTGGTGTGAAATCAGTATTCGACCCGTGAGCGAGAGTTTTTCGCAGAGCGTTCGTTGCCACAAGCGAATCGCGTCGGGGTCGTCAAGTGGTGTGAACCCGTAGTAGAGGATGATCTTCTGCGGTTTCACAAATCGAGTGTATCGATGAGGTCATCCACCACCACGCGGAAGACCGTCGTGTCATTGACCGAGACCAACTCAGCTCTCCGGTACCTGTACAATCGCGACACTGTGAGCGAACCACGGGATGACGGCCGAAGTCGATCGTTGGAACAGTTCGTACTCGGGATAGTGCGCCAGAGAGATCTTCTCCGTGAATCGCGTCGATCCCACGAAGAGCAACGTCAGCAGAATTGGTCCTAGTGCCGTCCATTCGAAAATCGACCTCGCCGCCGTCACGGCGAAGAGGAATGCCACCCACCACTGGGCGAGTTCGAAGAAATAGTTGGGGTGCCGCGAGAATCGAAAGAGACCGCTCTGGAGGAATCGAGGGTTCGGAGTGCGGCCGGCGCGAACCTCGGCACTCTTCCACTGTTGGAAGTTCCACTGTTGTTGATCGGCGACCGTTTCGCCGATGATGAACACGAGGAACAGCGTCGCCAACAGGACGTCGAATGGCCCGAAGGGAGTCGACCGATGCTGATACGCGGTCCACGCGGGAAGTGTGATGAGCACGAGCAGGGCGTTTTGATAGAGCACGATGAAGAACAGATTGAAGAATTGGAACTGCCACGGTCGCATCGACGAACGAAGCACCTCCCATCGATAGTCCTCCACACCGCGGTAACCGCCCTTTCGCGCGAAGTTGTACGTGAGACGTACCCCCCACAGCGTGACGAGCACCGCCATGACGTCCAGGCGCGGATTCGCGAGACGGGCCGTCGCCGCGAAGACCCACACGTAGATGACTGGCACGATCGACCACATCCGATCGACCCACGAGGTGTCCCCGGTCAGAAGTGACGCAATCCACGCAAACGCGCACGCCGCGACGGCGATGAGCACGGTCAGAACGAGCGGTGACATGGAGCGACCCTATCGTGAGGGCACCGCGAACAAGAGGACGCCTAGGACGATCGCCGCGATTCCCCGCCATTTCGGAATGACGCGATCACGCGATCGATGTAGTCGAGTCGCTGCTCGTAAAGCTGGAGTACTCACTCGCCGTAAAGAATCGGCACGATAGTTCCCGGTTGGTACGGATGTGTTTGAGAGAGGCACTCCTCTCGCGTGTACGCGACGAACGTGGCCTGGGTGCGTCGTGCGACACGACAATCCTGTGATCGTGTTGCGTAGTGAAGAGAGACGGATTCTTTTCGCAGTGAAGAGTTCATTCGCCCCGTCATCGAACGGATTCGCGACTCAAGACATTGATCGATCTGATAGTCAGAGCTGAGTCGTGGACTCTGACACGGCACGGTCGTTGTTGTCACGGGTGGTGAGGCGACCGTCGTCTCGGGTCGGAGCAGGATGAACGTCGTCAGGGCCGCTATCACGATAAGGGCGACAACGACGGACAATTGACGAGACGGCCACGACACGGACGATGTTTAGCACTCGTCACGTATCGATCTCGGCGCGAGCGGACGACGCGGAGCGCCGTAGATTGTGATTCGTACGACAGAGAGGAGCCGTAATGGCGTTTCCGATTGTGGATGGTCTTCGGTCACTCGAGGTCGGAACGCCGGGTGCGATGCGACTGCGTCTCAATGGGCTCATTCTTGACGGACACAAACGAGCCACCGCGGGACTCTTGCTCGAATACGTGAGAGAGGACGAGGAGTTGGAGTCCGTGGGCGAACTGTTGGCGCTCCTCGACGACGACTCGCAACGAATCGCGACGGTTGTGGTCACGGAGATTTCGACGGTGCCGTTTATCGAAGTTCCGTGGAAGTTTGCCCAAGCGGAGGGCGAGGGCGATGAGTCCCTCGAAGAGTGGCGTGAGGGCCATCGGCGATTCTGGAGCGCGGAGGGCGACGAGATCGACGACCAGACCCCCGTCATTCTGATTTGGTTTGACCTTCTCGAGGATTGAATCCACAGACCAGAACGGAGTGACGCCCACGTCGTCGGCGCGACTTATTATTTCTTCGTGGCCCAATTAGACGACAGAGAGACAGCGTCGCGGCTTTTCAATCGGTGTTGGGAGCTCCTGGAAAAGGCTCGCGATCAAGACGACGACGTCGAACTGTTGACTTCGGCGTTCAGTTCTCGGTATCACTGGTTGAGTGTCGGCGACGTAGAGAAGCAGATCATCAGTGACTGGATGGTTGCCCGGGCGACCGCGGCCGTTGGTGACGGAGACTTGGCCATCCTTTTCGCCAAGAGAGCGCACTCCGTGGCCCAGGAGAACGACGTCCCGGACTGGTTGCGTGCGTCGACCGCCGAAGGTGTGGCTCGGGCGTATGCGGTTGCCGGTGACGTTGCAGAGTTCAACAACTGGTCGGCCTTGGCGACGCGACTCATCGACGTCATCGTCGTTGGCGAAGATCGAGATCTCATCGCGAGTCAGTTGGCTGATATCGAGGCCCCGTAGGTCTCGTGATTCGTGAATGGCGTGAGGCGAGGCCCAACGATTCGGTCTACGCGTCGGCGACGACGTTGAACGCTCGTCGGGCCGCGACTCGTACCCGGGCGTTGTCGTCATCCAAGAGCGTGACCACGGCGTCGATCGCTGGCTTCACGTGATGGCGGGCGATCACCTTGGCCGCCATCTCTCGCACGCGCCACGAATCGTGGGTCGTGGCGGCGATGACCACCGATGTGGCAGTGTCGTCCCACACGTGCAAGAGGCCCCGCGCGGCCCAGACGCGCGGCCAGTATCCGTCGAGGCCGCCATCGCGTCCCTCTAAGACATTCTCGGCGCTCGGACCACCAATCACGCGCAGAAAGTGATCGTCGATCGCTTCGTTGTTGAGTAGTGCGACACAGTCACGCACGACGTCCTTGGGACTTCGCCGGTCGCACTCGAACTGGATCGATTGCTTCGGCGTCATGCCCCAGATGCTCCCCGACACGCGTTGTCGCTTAAGTCTCAGGATTCTTCGGTGTGGCGACGTCGAGTCTGGTGGTGAGGAACTCCAGCACGTCCTCGAGAGCCCGCCGGGTTGGCGACGAGGGCTCGTCGGAGTAGTCCTCGGTCAACACCGAATGGGCCGCCTTCTTGTAGCCCCACGGATTGCCGGGCGAGGAGTCGATTTCCACCCCGATGAACTTGTCGCCGAGCACCTCGCGAAGTCGCTCGAAGCGCTCGGCCGGAGACTTCGCGTCACCGCTGAAGCGCAGCCCCATGACACAGAGGTCCTCGGTCGTTCGACGCTGCACGACAGCCAAGTCGGCGTCGGAAAGACCGAGTGCGCGGCGGTGCTCGGGATTGGTTGGGAAGGGCAGCGACGGTTGACTGAGTACCGGAGCGATCACTGACGGCTCGACACTCATGGCGAGCGCGAAGCCGCCCGTGAGACACATGCCCACGGCGCCGACACCTGGTCCGCCATGTGCCTCACGTTCGTGGACCGCCAACTCGCGCAAGTAATTGACGATCGAACTCGTCTTGTTAAGCGCCAGCAGTGTGAACTCCTTGCTCACACACACTCGGGCCAAAGAGGAGAGAGCATAGGGAATGGTCATCTGTCGTCCCGGGGTGCCGAACAAATCGGGGAGCACGACAGTCATGCCGTGATCCGCGACACGGCGGCCGAACGCGGCGACGTGCGACGTGATACCGGGAATCTCATGGATGATGATGACCGCGGGACCGCTCCCTCTTCGATAAACGTTGCGTTTTCGTCCGTTTGAGGACGTGAATGGCTCCATCTCGAAGCCTTCAAGGGCGAAGGGTACGACGCTCATGATTGATCCAATCTTCGGATTTCAAACATTCTTTCAGTGTTGGAGGAGGGGGCGTCAT
>CALGFJ010000045.1 GCA_937881055.1 uncultured Acidimicrobiaceae bacterium
CACCTCGCCGCCACCCTGGCCCAACTCCACGACGTCGACGTCGACGGCGCCGGTCTCGGGGAGCTCGCACGCCACGACGGCTACATCGAACGCCAACTGCGCCGTTGGCGCACCCAGTACGAACAGATGCACGTCGAGGGCGTGGATCACGGTGGTCTCATCGAAGCCGTCGGCGACGAACTGAGTGCGAAGATCCCCTTGCAACAGCGCGTCTCGGTCGTGCACGGTGACTATCGCCTCGACAACACGGTGCTGGATGAAACCGGCCGCGTGCGCGCGATCCTCGACTGGGAGATCTGCACTCTTGGTGACCCGATCGCCGACATCGGTCTCTTGATGGTGTACTGGGCCGAGCCGTCGGACCCGACGGCGTCGTTGTTAGGAGTCGCTCCCACTACCGCGAAAGGCTTCGCCGGTCGTGATCAGGTCTTGAAGGCGTACGCGTCGCATTCGTCGCTGGATCTCAGCCACGTCGCCTACTATCAAGCGTTCGGCTACTGGAAGTTGGCCTGCATCATGCAAGGGGTATTCGCTCGTTACAGCGCCGGTGCGGCCGGCGGTGACCAGGGCAGCGTCGCGGAATACCCGGCACATATTTTGATGCTCGCGCAAAGTGCGAAGATGACATTGGGAGGGAAATGATGGACGACGAAATCTATGACCACATCATCTTCCTCGCGGACCCCGACCTGAACGAACCGGTCCTCGTCATCGCGCTCGAGGGTTGGATCGACGCCGGCCTCGGTGCGAGCAACGCGATCGGCACCATGCTCGACACCATCTACACCGAAGTGCTGGCGACCTTCGACACCGAGTACTTCATCGACCAGCGTGCCCGACGGCCGATCGCGCGCATCGTCGACGGCGTCACCACCGAGCTCACCTGGCCCGAGATCCAACTGCGCTTCGGTCGTGACGGCGACGGCGCCGACATTCTCTTCCTTGTCGGACCAGAACCGGACTTCCACTGGAGCGACTTCGTCGACGTCGTCACCGACGCCGCCGGTCGCTTCGACGTGCGACTCGTCGTCGGGCTGGGCGCCTTCCCCGCGCCGACGCCACACACGCGACCGGTGCGCATCATCGGTACTGCTCCGGCGACGAGCGCCAATCTGCTGACGCGCGTCGGCACGGTGTCGGGTGAACTCGAAGTCCCGGCCGGCATCAGTTCCGCGCTCGAGCTCGGGTTCTCCGAGGTCGACATGGAGATCGTCACCCTGTGGGCCCGCGTGCCTCACTACGTCGCCTCGATGCCCTATCCGCAGGCCTCGGCCGCATTGATCGAGGGACTCGCGAGCATCGCGGGACTCACTCTCGATGCCGGCGCCCTTCGAGCCTCCGCCGAAGAGGCCCGCAAGCGTGTGGATGACCTGGTGACGAACAACCCCGATCACACCTCGATGGTCGAACAGCTCGAAGAGGCGGCCGATGAGGTCGAAGGCGTGTCACTCCACGAGGAGTTGCCGAGTGGTGACGAACTCGCGGCCGAGCTCGAGAAATTCCTCCGGGGCGAAGCCAACT
>CALGFJ010000046.1 GCA_937881055.1 uncultured Acidimicrobiaceae bacterium
AGCAGTTGCTGGTGAACATCTTCGGGAGTTCGTTACTTCGCCCAACGAATCCGCCGCCGAACAGCGCGGGTCAAACGCCGATGCCGCCGGTCATCGCGCCGACCACGACCACGACGATACGGACGACGACGAAGAAGCACCACCACTCTCCGACGACGACACCGACGATAAATCCAACGTTGGCCGTACCGTCCTTCGACCCCGTTCCCTGCACGCCCTAAGGGTTCAGTCGAGTCCGTCGAGTCCTTCAACCAGCGCGTTCCACGCGAGTGTGGCGCACTTGATGCGAACGGGGAACTTGATCACTCCCTGAAGAGCGGCGAGTTCACCGAGCGCACGTAGGTCGACCTTGGGCGCTTCTCCATCGTGGGCGAGCGTTGACTCTTGGACCGTCATGAGCTGTTTGAACATCGCGATGGTTGCGCGCACCTGATCGAGCGTCTTGCCCTTCACGGCGGAGCTCATCAGCGACGCCGACGACTGGGAGATGGAACATCCGCTGCCCACCATCTTGATGTTCTTCAAGATGCCGTCCTCAATGTCGAGGTACACGACGATCTCGTCACCACACAACGGATTGAATCCCTCGACGCGTATCGCGGGCGGTGATTCGAGCTCGCCACGATTGCGAGGCGAGCGGTAGTGGTCGAGAATGATCTCGCGATAGAGGTCGTCGAGGTTCGAGCCGAGATCCGACACGCCGCTACCCAAACATCTTCACCGCGTGGCCGAGCGCTTCGATCAACACGTCAGTGTCCTTGGTGTTCGAGTACGGTCCGTAGGACGCGCGCACGGTGGCGGCGAGTCCGAAGCGGCGCATGAGTGGTTTGGCGCAGTGGTGACCCGGCCGTACGCACACGCCGAATTGATCCAGCACCTGGGCGACGTCGTGGGGATGCACGCCCTCGACGTCGAGACTTATCACGCCACCACGCTCCGTCATGTCGCCCGGACCGATGACGCGCACGCGACCGTGGAATTCGAGCTCCAGTCTCGTGAGGGCGTCACCCGCCAACGCGTGTTCGTGGCGTACGACGTTGGTCATGCCAAGGCCCTCCAGATAGAGGACGGCCGCGTTCAGTCCGACCGCCTCGGCGATCGGCGGCGTACCGGCCTCGAATCTCGTCGGACCATCGGCCGGCGTGTAGCCGTCGAGGCGTACGTCGGCGATCATCCCGCCGCCGCCGAGGAATGGCGGCATCGCGTCCAAGATCTCCTCGCGGGTCCAAAAGACGCCGATCCCGGTCGGTCCGAGCATCTTGTGACCGGTGAATACCAGGAAGTCAAGGTCGAGCGCGACGACGTCGGTCGGCGCGTGCGCCACCGACTGCGCGCCGTCGACCGCGATCAACGCGCCGTGACGGTGCGCGACGGCGGCCAGTTCTCTCACCGGGTTGATCGAACCCAGGACGTTCGACATGCCGGTGATCGAGAGGAGCTTCACACCCTGCATCAACTCGTCGAGTCGCGACGTGTCCAGTCGGTAGTCGTCGGTCGTCGGGATGAAGCGAACCTCGATTCCGGTGTGTTCGCGCAACTGGAACCAGGGCACGATGTTCGCGTGGTGCTCCATCTCGCTGACCAGGACCACATCACCGGCGCTCAGGTTCTTCGCGCCCCAGGACTTGGCGAGCAGGTTGAACGACTCGGTCGCGTTCTTCGTGAACACGACTTCGCCGGCGCCGCCGGGGGCGTTGATGAAGCGCGCGACCGCCTCTCGAGATCCCTCGTACGCGGCGGTCGCCTCACTGGCCGTCTGGTAGACCGCGCGGTGCACGTTCGCGTGACGTAGTTGGTAGTAACGACTCATGGCGTCGATGACCGCGTTGGGCTGGAGCGACGTCGAGGCCGTGTCGAGGTAGGTGATCGGATGGTCGAAGACCACGCGGTTCAACTGCGGAATGTCGGCGCGCACGCGCTTGGCGTTGAAGCTCGTCACGTCGTGACCGGTCGCCAGGCGTCGTAGCCCTCGAGTTCGATCCGCTGCGCGAGTTCGGCGTCCCCGGAGTGCACGATTTGACCGTCCACCAAAATGTGCACCTGGTCGGGTTCGATCTCCTCGAGCAGTTTCACGTAGTGGGTGACCACGACGATGCCCATGTTCGGGTGTTCGCCGCGAACCGTGCGTACGCCCTTGGCGACCACGCGCAGCGCGTCGATGTCCAAGCCCGAGTCGGTCTCGTCGAGAAAGGCGATAATCGGTTCTAAGAGCGCCATCTGGAGAACTTCGTTGCGCTTGCGCTCACCGCCGGAGAAGCCGTCGTTGAGGTGGCGTTCGGCGAAGGCTGGGTCCATCCCGAGCCGGTCCATCCACTCGGCGAGGTCGAGTCGGACTTCGAGGATGCTGAGTTCATCGAGGTTCTTGCGAGCGGCGATCGCCTGGCGCAGGAATTGCACGACGGAGACACCGCTAATGGCCTCGGGATACTGGAAGGCCAGGAATATCCCGGCGCGCGCGCGTTCGTCGGGCGTCCACTTGGCGATGTTCGCGCCGTTGAGCAGAATCTCACCACTCGTCACGGTGTAACCCGGGTGGCCCATCACGATGTTCGCCAACGTCGACTTGCCGGCCCCGTTGGGACCCATCAACGCGTGCACTTCACCTACTCGCACCACGAGATCGACACCCCGCAGTATCGAGGCGCCGTCGGCCTCGGCGTGGAGGTTGCGAAGTTCTAGAAGGGGCGTCGACACGGTGACGAGCCTAACGGCCCAATTCTGACAAGGGACCTGTTCCTACCAGCCTCGTGCGACCCATTCGTCGAGGTGGGGCCGTTCGTTGCCGATCGTGGATTCGACACCGTGACCGGGCCAAATCGTCACGTCGTCGGCGAAGGCGCCGAAGATCCGCTCGTCGATCGAGGTGATGATCGTTGCGAAGTCGGTCGCGTTGTTGTTGGTGTTGCCGGGTCCGCCGGGGAAGAGCGTGTCGCCGGTGAAGAGCATGGGGGATTCCTCGAGCGCGAAGCAGATGCTCCCCGGCGTGTGACCGGGCGTGTGGAGGGTCCGCAGTCGAAGGTCGCCGACCTGGTGGACCGTGTCGTCGTCGAGCAGGTGGTCGTAGCTCGGCAACATGCCGGCGTCTTCGGTCCGGACCCACACGTCGATGCCGGCCTCGCGAACCTGTTCGACGGCGCCAATGTGGTCCCAGTGGCCGTGCGTTTCGAGCACCGAGGTGACGCCGAGTCGCCGGGCCACGCGCAGCAATCGGTCGTGTTCGTTGGCGGCATCGAGGAGCGTCGCCTCGCCGGTTCGCTTGCAACGAACGACGTACACGTTGTTCTCGATCGGCCCGACGACGAATCGATGCACTTCGGCGCGGGCGTCCGCCCAGATGAGTTCGACGTTGTCCATGCCCCACTTTGCCACCTAGCGGCCCCGTGGTCAGGTTGAGTAATGTCGAAGAGGCCGGGATTACCGCCCGGTAGGCGAAGATGGGGACTGCGATGAACTTTGGATTCAGCGAGGAGCAAGAAGAACTCCGAAAGATGGTGAAGCGTTTTCTCGAAGAGAAATCGCCCGAATCCGAAGTGCGACGATTGATGGCCACGAGCGAGGGTTACGACTCGGCCGTCTGGGACCAGATGGCCAAGGAGTTGGCGCTCCAGGGACTCGGTATTCCCGAGGAGTTCGGGGGACAGGGCTACGGTCCTGTCGAACTGTACGTGGTGTTCGAAGAGATGGGCGCGGCCCTCTTCTGCTCGCCTTATTTCTCCACTGTCGCGCTCGCGGCCAACGCCGTGCTCTTCGTCGGGACCGACGCGGACAAGGCGGCCTACCTGCCCGGCATCGCGACTGGCGAGACGATCGCCACCGTGGCGCTCACCGACGACGCCGGACTGTGGGACCTCACTACGACCTCAACGACCGCGAGTGCGTCGGGCGACGGCTTCGTACTCAATGGCGTGCGGAGCTACGTCACGGACGGCAGCACCGCGTCGCTCCTCCTGGTGCCGGCGATGACGGCCCAAGGTCTTTCGCTCTTCGCCGTCGACGGCGACGCGAAGGGCGTCGCGCGCGAATCGCTGGCGACCATGGACCAAACACGCAAGCAGAGTCGCATCGTGTTCAGTGACGCTCCGGCGCGGCTCGTCGGCGTCGAGGGTGAGGCGCTCGCGGGTCTCGAGACGACGCTGCAGGTGGCCGCGGCCGCACTGGCCGCCGAACAGGTCGGTGGCGCGCAACGCGTCCTCAACAACTCCGTCGAGTACGCGAAGAACCGTGTGCAGTTCGGTCGGCCGATCGGTTCGTTCCAGGCGATCAAGCACAAGTGCGCGGACATGCTCCTCGACGTCGAGTCGGCCAAGTCCGCCGCCTACTATGCGGCCTGGGCCGCGCAAGAGCGCAACGACGAACTCGCGATCGCCGCGAGCCTCGCGAAGTCGTTCTGTTCCGAGGCGTACTTCCACTGCGCGGCGGAGAACATTCAGATTCATGGTGGCATCGGATTCACGTGGGAACACCACGCGCACCTCTACTTCAAGCGCGCGAAGAGTTCGGAGTTGTTCCTCGGCGACCCCGCCTACCACCGCGAACTTCTGGCTCAGCGCCTAGGCATCTAGCTCGGTGCTCGCCCACGAGCAACTCCAGAGCGGCACGTCGCTGCTGGATCTACGAATAGCCACGTCGAGCGCGCGACCGTCGGCGAGCCACCTGTTGATCGTCGTGCACGGACTGCCGCGCGCCATGGGTATGGGTCGTCAGGCGGCCGGGCTATTGCCGGAACTGGCTGAACACCTAGCGAACGAGTCAGGTTGGATCGTGGCGACGGGCACGCTCTCGGGGGTGGGCGGCAGCACGGGTACCTTCTCCGCGACGCAGTGGCGAAGTGACCTGGGCACGATCCTGGATCACGTGGACCAAGGGGATCGAAGGATCTCGATGGCGGGCTTCGGCTTCGGTGGGGCGCTCGCCCTGGCGACGGCCGCCGACGACGAACGGATTCGCGGCGTCGCGACCTTCGCGACCCCGGCCCATCTCGAGCCGTGGTGCGGCGGTGCCGAAGAGTTCCGTCGGGCGGTTCTCGTCGCCGGTGTCGTGGGCGACGAACGCGACTTGTTGCCCGCCGAGCAACTTCGCGACGACGTCTTCGCCATCGACCCGTTGGCGTCCATTGCGAGGATCCCTCCTCGTCGGCTCATGGTCGGACACGGGACCGAGGACATCGAGATCCCGCACTCCGACGCGCGCGACCTCGTGGCCGCGGCCGAGGGCCGGGCCGAACTTCGACTGATCCAGGGCGCCGGACACCAACTCCGCGCCGATCCTCGAATGGTGGCGACGTTGTTAGGTTGGCTCGACCGGCATCGCTGAGAGTGCCTGATCGAGTTCCACTCTGATTCGCCGGGCCGCCGACTCGGGACTGCTCGCCTCAGTGAGAGCTCGCACGACGACGAAGTAACGGAGCCCCGCGACGACGAGATCGGCGACGTTCTCCGCGGTCACCCCGCCCGTGACGAAGACCGGCCGGTCGCTGCGGGCCTGACAGGCCACGGCGTAGTTGACGCCGGTTCCGGCGCGGCCCGGTTTGGTGGGCGTGGGCGAAATCGGACCGGCGCTGAAATACGTCGCGGACTGATTGAGCGCGTCGTCGAACTCAGTCGTGGAATGTGTCGACAGTCCCACGATCGCGTCGTGCCCGAGCAACGCACGACAGTGCGCGACGCTGACGTCCTCTTGTCCTACGTGCACGCCGTCGGCGCCGACCGCGATGGCCAATTCGGGGGAGTCGTTCATGATGAAGGGCACGCCGAAGTCCCGACAGATCGGCACCATGACCTTCGCGTCAGCCATTTGGCTCTCGGCGTCGAGGTCTTTCTCTCGGAGTTGGACGATATCGACGCCCCCTCGAAGAATCGCGGGCAAGAAGGTCGTGAGGTCGTCACGGTGCCCGACGCAGAGATAGAGATGGCGACGATTGAGGATGGACACGAGGTCCACCCTAGGAGTCGCTCGCCCGTGAGCGCGGTGGGGCAGAATAGGAGGATGCAGATACCTGCCAAGACCGACTACGCGATTCGAGCGCTGCTCACCTTGGCGGCGAGTGACGGGTCGGTGAGCGCGGAACACCTCGCCCAGGAGCAAGACCTCCCGGCCAAGTTTCTCGGAGCGATCCTTTCGGACCTGCGTCGAGGCGGCCTCGTGACCAGTCAGCGCGGACCCGAAGGCGGGTTCAAGTTGGCCCGCCACGCTGATCAGATTTCCATCGCCGACGTGGTACGCGTGGTGAGCGGCCCGATGGCCGGCGTCCGGGGGATGCGACCCGAAACGCTGGTCTACGAAGGCGACTCCGCGCACCTGCGCGAAGTGTGGATCGCGGTACGCGGCGCGCTTCGCGGGGTCCTCGAACACGTGACGCTCGACCAAGTCCTTCGCGGCGAACTACCCGAGGCCGTGACGCGCTTCACGACCGAATCAGATTCGTGGGTCACTCGGACCCCATGAGGCAGATTCATACCGACGGCGCCTGCCGCGGCAATCCCGGACCGGGTGGCTGGGCGTGGGCGAGCGGCCGCGACAACTTCGCCAGCGGCGCCGCCGCGCACACGACGAATCAACGGATGGAGGTCATGGCGGTCATCGAGGCGCTGCGCGAGAACGCGGAGAGTCCGCTCGAAATCGTCAGCGATTCGTCCTACGTCGTGAAGTGCTTCAACGACAAATGGCACGTCGGGTGGCTTCGTCGGGGCTGGAAGAACTCCCAGGGTCAGCCGGTCGCGAATCGGGACCTTTGGGAGGAGCTCTTCGCAATCGTCCTCGACGAGAAACGCGACGTGCGCTTCTCGTGGGTGAAAGGTCACTCGGGCGACGCCATGAATGAGTTCGTCGACGTTCTGGCGACCGAAGCGGCCGACACTCAACGGGGTCGCCACACCTAACGAGCGTTGACACGAATTGGCAACGGGCCAACAACATTAGGATTCCCCAAGGGGTTTCACTACGAGATTGAAGGATAGACCGTGACTAACGAGGCCCAGCAGTTCGATGTGGTTGTCATCGGAGGTGGCCCCGGTGGCTACGCCGCCGCCCTCTACGGAGCGTCGGCCGGGCTCAACGTGGCCCTGATCGAGCGCGACAAGGTCGGGGGAACCTGCCTGCACCGCGGATGCGTCCCGGCCAAGGAGTTCCTCGAAACCGCACACGTCCGTCGCACCGTCGAGCACGCCGCGGAGTTCGGCATCACGACCAAAGGAGCGACGGTCGATTTCGCCGTGAGCCAGAACCGCAAGAACGAGATCGTGGATCGCCTCTTCAAGGGTCTTTCCGGTCTCTTGAAGGGTCGCAAGGTCACGATCTTTTCGGGCACCGGGCGACTCGAAGCCGACGGCACCGTCACCGTGGTCGACGGCGCTGATGCAGGAGTGCTCGCCAAGGGCGCCAACGTGATTCTGGCGGCCGGATCTGTGCCACGCACGTTGCCCGGCTTCGACGTCGACGGGAAGATCGTCGTCACGTCCGATGAGTTCCTCGACCTCGCGGCGTTGCCGGCGACGGCCGCGGTCATCGGCGGCGGCGCCATCGGATGTGAATTCGCGTCACTGCTCTCCGACATGGGCACGAAAGTCACGGTGCTCGAAGCGCTGCCCACGATCCTCGCCGGATGCGACGCTGAGGTCGCCAGTGTCGTGGGCCGATCCTTCAAGAAGCGCGGCATCGACATCCGCACTGGGGTCTCGATCACCGGTCACACCCCTAAGAAGGGGAGCACGACCATCGCGATCGAGGGGGGCGACGACGTCACCGTCGACATGGTCGTCATGTCAGTCGGTCGACGTCCGCGTAGCGAAGGTCTGGTGGCGGAGGGCACCGGCGTCGAGATAGACGAACGGGGCTTCGTCGTCGCGGACGGCGCTCAACGCACGGCCAATGAGCACGTCTACGCCGTGGGCGACGTCGTCGCGAACACGCCGCAACTCGCCCACGTCGGCTTCGCCGAAGCCATCGTCGCGATCAAGAGCATCCTGGGCGAGCCGAGCGTCCCGGTCGACTACGACCGCGTGCCGTGGGCGATCTACTCGAATCCCGAAGTGGCGTTCTGCGGACTTACAGAGGCCAGTGCCAAGGAGAAGGGCTACGACGTCATCGTGAAGAAGGATCCCTTCGGCGGTAACAGTCGCGCCCAGATCATCGGTGACACCGAAGGCGTGGTCAAGATCATCGCGGAAAAGCGCGCCGACGGCTCGGCCGGACAGATCCTCGGCGTGCACATGGCCGGTCCCTGGGTGACCGAGCAGCTCGGCGCCGGGTACTTCGCCGTGAACTGGGAAGCGACCGCCGAAGAGGCAGCGGCGTTGATCCAGCCGCACCCGTCGCTCTCAGAGACCTTTGGCGAGACGCTGATCGCGCTCGCCGGTCGAGGGCTCCACGTCAGCTGACCACCAGGAGGGCGTTTCATTCGACTCGTCTCCTCCGGTGGTCGTCAGTCTCCGCGCCACCGCTGCACCGTACGGCCCTGGCGCTCGGATGATGTCGTGTGTCACGATGTCGCGTGGACGATTTCGCACTCCTCCTTCGCGCCCTGGGCAACCAACGCGACCACATCCTCGCGACGGTCGATGGGCTCGACGACGATCAGCTCACGACATCATTGGTGCCGAGCGGCTGGAGTCCAGCTGGCTTGGTCCAGCACCTGGCGCTCGACGTCGAGAGATACTGGTTCCGAGCCGTCTTCGCCGGTCAAGCGGTCGAGCGCGCAGGCGATCCGGCGCGCTCGTGGGACGTCGCACCCGGTGATGGAAGAGGGGCCATTGATCGGTACCGCGAAGAGTGCGCGCTCGCCGACGCGGTGATCGCCGCTCACGCGTCGAGCGACGAACCACTAGCGTGGCCCGACCGTTGGGGTTCTTGGCGACTCGCGAACCTTTACCAGACGACGCTGCACGTGGTCACAGAGACGGCGTGTCACGCGGGCCACTTGGACATCGTGCGCGAGACCATCGACGGGACTCAGAACTTCGTGATCGGATAGTGAGCACGCCGTCGCGCAATCCGATCATCTGATTGGGATCGGGCCAATTCCGGACCGCCGCTTGGAGGGTCGAAGAAAATCTGCACCGTTAGAGTTGAGGTCATGACAGACGTCACACTCCCGTCGCTCGGCGAGTCGGTCACTGAAGGAATCATCACCCAATGGTTCAAGAAAGTGGGCGACACGGTCGCGCGTGACGAGCCGCTCTTCGAAGTGTCGACCGACAAAGTTGACTCTGAAATGCCTTCGCCAGCGGCGGGTGTGTTAATCCAAATCCTGGCCGAAGAAGGCGACACCGTAGAGACCGGATCGAGGGTCGCCGTCATTGATGATTCGGGAGCGGCGACGCCCATTGCTCAAGAGCCGCGACCGGACACCGTCGCGTCAGCGTCCACGTCAAGTCCCACGCCGGAGGGTCCCAAGAGTGACGCAACGGCCACCGGCGTCGTCGTATCGCCAGTCGTTCGTCGGATCCTCGCCGATGGTGGGGTTGAACCTTCGACGCTTCAAGGCAGCGGACCGGGAGGATCGATTACCCGACGCGACGCCGAGCGGGCGGTCTTGGACGGTCCAACCGAAGAGTTGGTGGTGGCCCTTTCAAACGGGCGACGTCGCATGGGTCAACACATGGCCGTCTCAGCGCAGGTCACCCCGCACGGTTTTGTCGCCATCGAAGCTCGCGGCGACGTCTTCGTCGAGCTTGATGCGCTTGGTCGCACGACGCGAGACGGCGTCGCGATCACTGATGAAATGTTGGTGAGTCTGGCGGCAGTTCGCGCGCTCGCGGAGTTCGAATTCCTCAACGCGACGTTCACGGGAGAGGACCTCGTCGTACATCGCACGGTCAATCTCGGGCTCGTCCGTTCAGTGGCCGAAGACGGCATGCTCGTGCCGGTCGTGCACGCCGCGGCGGGACTGACGCTTCGGGCGCTCGCCCGTCGCGTCAGTGAACTCGACGAACGCGTCGCCTCTCGACACCTCACCACCGATGATCTCATGGGTGGGACGTTCACGGTTTTGGGCGCACCGAGCTCGAACACCTTGTGGTCAGAGCCGATCATCATCCAGCCTCAAGTGGCGGTGCTCTCGGTGGGCGCCGTGCGTGAGGTGCCGGTCGTCGTCACCGACAACGGCGCGGCGACCGTGGGTGTCGGACGCCGGCTCGTGTTGGGACTTTCATTCGACCACCGCATCACGGAGCCCGTGGCGGCGGCGAGCTACCTGGAGCGAGTCGCACAATTGCTCGCGGGTCTCGACGTGGAAGGCGAGCGTTAAATGTTGCGCCGCCGCCACCTCGGACGGATCTCATTTGCGGAGGCGAACGACTTCCAGCGCGCGCTACTCCAATCACGTGACGACTACATCTTGGTGTTCGAACACCCACCGACGTACACGCGAGGCGTCCGAACGCTGGACGAACATTTCTTGGTGCCGCCGGAGTCGCTGGACGCCGTCGTGATCGACGCCGACCGCGGTGGGGACGTCACGTACCACGCCCCCGGTCAAGTCGTCGCGTGGGCCATCGTCACGGTCGCCGATGATCCTTCGGCCGGCAAGCTTCACGTCACCCGGTTGGAAGACGCCGTCATTGCGACGGTGCGACATTTCGATCGCGAGGGCCGGCTTGGTCGTGTCGACCGATTGGATGGCTATCCCGGCGTCTGGGCTGACGTCGATGGTGCCCCGTCGAAGATCGCCGCGGTCGGCGTGAGGACCGAGCGAAATGAAGTGGGGCTCCGTCGAACCCTCCACGGCGTCGCGTTGAACGTCGACATCGATATGGATGGCTTCAAGGCCATCGTCCCCTGCGGCATCGCGGATAAGCCCGTCGCTTCGATGACGTCGCTCGGCCTCGAGGTCAGGGCACTGGACGTCGACGAGCGCCTCGGCGTCGAACTGGAAGCACGACTCGGGGGATCGGCCACCGTTGCTCGAGTCGAACGGAGCGCGGCCTCGGGCGGCGGCGAGCGACCGATGTTGCGACGACTGCGTCGAGCGGGAGTCGATCCCGATGCCGGCGTGCCGATTCGCAGCCGCAAACCGGAATGGCTCCGCATTGAAGCGCGTATGGGGGAGGAGTACCAAACGTTGCGCACACTCACCGAGGACCTTCGACTCGTCACGGTATGTGAGGAAGCGGGATGTCCGAATATCTTCGAATGCTGGTCGGCCGGGACCGCGACCTTCATGGTGAATGGTGAACGATGCACGAGGGCGTGCGGTTTCTGTCTGATCGACACTCGAAAGCCCTTCGCGCTCGACCCGACCGAACCAGAGCGAGTGGCCGAAGCCGTGGTACGTCTGAAACTGGCGTACGCCGTCATCACCTGTGTCGCGCGCGACGACCTCGCCGACGGCGGCGCCGGTGCGATCGCGGCGACGATCCGTGCGATTCGCGAGCGTTCGCCCCAGACCAATGTTGAAGTCCTCACGAGCGACCTCAAGGGCGACGCGTCGTCGCTGCAACTCATCATCGACGCGCGTCCGGACGTGTTGAACCACAACGTCGAGACGGTCGCGCGACTGCAACGCGCCGTTCGACCCAGCGCCGGTTACCTGCGCTCGCTCAGCGTGCTCGCACGAAGCGTGCAGTCCGGTCTCACCACGAAGTCGGGTCTGATGGTCGGGCTCGGCGAGAGCGCCGATGAGGTCGAAGAGGTATTGGCGGACATGGCGGCCGTCGGGGTATCGATTGCGACGATCGGACAGTATTTGCGACCGACCGCCGAACACTTGCCCGTGGCGCGATGGTGGGAACCGTGGGAGTTCGTCGACCTCGCCGAACGCGGTCGGCGCCTCGGCTTGAAGCACGTGCAGTCCTCGCCCCTGACGCGTTCGAGTTATCACGCCCGAGAGGCGTTGAGTGACGCCACCCCGGTCGCGGCGCCCAGTCGCCGATAGTTTGGCGATTTCTTCGTTAACGCACTTGATTCGGTGGCGTCACCAAGAGTTCGTGGGCGACCGTGCGCGGTGTCAGGGGGTTGTGAAATACTGCCGCTATGTCAAAACTTGAAACTCATCCAAATGGAATTCCGACCTGGGTCGACACGATGGTCGAGACCACCGAACAGCGTGAAGCACTCATGTCCTTTTTCGCCTCGCTCTACGGATGGACGTGGGAAATCGGCGATGAAAACATGGGGTACTACTCGATCGCGAGCCTCGACGGCGCACCGGTAATGGGACTCGGCCAGGGACCAGGTGGCCAAGGCGCGATGATTCCGTACTTCGCGACCGACGACATCAACGCGACGGCGGCGAAGGCCGCGGAGCTCGGGGGCACGATGTTTATGGGTCCGATGGAGATTCCGAGCGCCGGGACAATGGCGTTGGTAACCGACCCGACGGGAGCCGTCCACGGCCTGTGGCAGGCCGGCGATTTCAAAGGCTTCGGGGTCGCCTACGAAGCGAACGCGCCAGGATGGTTCGACCACGCGTCGAATGACCCGGCCGCGGCCGCGACCTACTACGAAGGGTTGACGGGACATAGTCTCATCGAGCCGGAACCGGGAATGCACGTGCTCAGTGCCGGAGAACAGTGGTTCGCGAGTGTTACGCCGAATCAGCTCCCTGAGCGAACGACGGCGCAGTGGAACTCGATCTACGTCGTCGACTCACTGGAGACCGCACGCGCCAAGGTCCGTGAACTTGGCGGGACGATCGTGTTGGAAGAGATGCCGGTGCCGGGGAGTGCGATTTCGGTGTTCGTGGAGCCGGTCATGAATACCGCGATCACGATCATGGGTGCGGGGAGCCACGAGTAATCGTTGTCCAGTACCGATTGAATTGACGCGTCACCCCAGTACACGAGAAATTGTTGAATCGTGGTCACAGTTGAAGGCGTCACGTCTGGTAGAAACGGTCCGTACCACCCAGCGGGTGTGGTCACGCGTTGCAGTGAAATGGGAGCGGGCACTGACCCCCGAATGAAGGAGTTGGGTTGAAAACTCGAAACAACCTTATGAAAGTGCGTACTCGAGCGGCAATCGGCGGTGTGCTTGCATCGGCCGTTCTGTTGGTGTCGACCGGTATTGGCGCCCAAAGTGCATCGGCGTCGAGTTACCGCTCCGCCAGTGAGAGTCAATTCTGCTCGACGATCATCACCTATCACCCGACCGCGGTGCCGAACGCGTCCAACCTGAAGTCGTATCGCGCCTGGGCGAAGTCCCTCATACCGTTCTACGAGAAGTTGGCTTCTGAAGCTCCGAACGCCGCCACCAAGTCTGTGCTCAATGAAGTCGTTGTCGTCTTGAAGTACTACGAGAACAGCTCCAGTATCACCAAGCTCGACGCCAGCGTCTTGAAGTACCACGCGAAGTGGGCGGCGGGCGCCAAATCGCTCGCGAACGCAGTGGTGGCATGCGCGAAGTCACTGGAATGACCGCGCGAAGAATTTGACTAACCGGATGACGCGATTCGCGCGGCGGGTCGCCATGCTCACAACCTTGGCGGCACTCACCGGGACCGCGCTCAGCGGATCATCGAGTAGTGCGGCGACGTTCAAATCGGCCACCATTAATCCCTACTGCGAATCGATGATCGCCAATCATCCGACGCCGCCCACCAATAACGTTCCAACTGCGTACCACGTGTGGGCGAAGCAGAACTTGAAGTATTTCGAGCACCTGCAGTCCGAAGCCAACACGTCGATCGCGAAGAGTTCGCTCCGGGTGCTCGTGCCGATACTGAAGGTGGAAGCGAAGTCGTCGAACATGAAAACGCTCGGCCCTTACGTCAGCTCCAAGCAAGTGACGTGGGATCGCGAGTGGACTGACTTTGACAAGACCGTCGTGGTCTGCGCGAAGTGGGCGGTCGATCTTCTGTAGAAGCTTGGCGTCGCGTGCGTGTCAGACGCCTGAAGAGACAGTTGGCTACGCCACGAAGTATTTGGCCATCGGGTGATGACAGATGATCGCGTCCGTGGTCTGTTCGGGGTGAAGTTGAAAGCCCTCGGACACCGTGACGCCGATGCGCTCGCTCTCGAGTAACTCGGCGACCTTGGCGTTGTCGTTCAGATCGGGGCAGGCCGGGTAGCCCCACGAGTAGCGTCCCCCTCGGTACTGTTGGCGAAAGAGTCCCGTCAACGTCGGACCATCTTCTTCGACGAAGCCCAGTTCGCCGCGGATGCGTTTGTGCCACATCTCGGCGAGCGCTTCGGCCATCTCCACGCCGAGTCCGTGCAACATGAGGTAGTCGGTGTAATGGTTCTCGGCGAAGAGTTCCTGGCCACGCTCCGAGACGCGCGAACCCATGGTCACGAGCATGAAGCTCGCGTAGTCGAGGTCGCTGCTTTCAATCGAGCGGAAGAAGTCGGCGATACAGAGAAACGGTGACACACTCTGTCGCGGGAACGTGAAACGCGTGATCTCCGTTGTTCGGGTGTCGTCACGAAAGAGGATGAGGTCATTGCCCTCGGACGCGGCGGCGTAGTGACCCCACACCACTTGGGGCACGAGCAGCGACTCCTCTTTGGCGATCGCCAACTGCTCGCGCAACGTCGCGCTGACCCGAAGCTTGAAGGCGGGATCGTCCTCGCCGTTCTCGGGGCGAAAGCCCCACTGGTTGCGAAAGAGGGCGGTCAGATTGAGGTATTCGCTGATCTCGTCGACCGACATACCCTTCGCCACGCGGCTACCGAGGAACGGTGGGGTGAAGAGCGGATTGTCGTCCTCGACGTCGGGGCTGCGACTGGGGAGTCCTTCTGGCACTTCGCCACGTTCGCCGCGGATGCGCCGAAAGACCTTTCGTTCCGAGATCTCACGACCAAAGGTGGGGTCGTCATCGTCACC
>CALGFJ010000047.1 GCA_937881055.1 uncultured Acidimicrobiaceae bacterium
AACCACCGAACACAGGAATTGTAACTGAGGGGTATTCGTCTGATCGCCGCCGTGCACTTCTAATACGACTTCGTAGGGCCGGTGGGGATCGAACCCACGACCAAGGGATTATGAGGTGGGAGCAAACGGTCGGACTGGTCCGGTGGCGTCGGATTGGTCCGAGTGACGTTGAGTTCTCCGTCCTGTGGCGTCGGTTTGGACCTGTGGTGTCGGTTTGGTATGTGGGATGAAGAGTGGGATTTTGAGTACGGGAATCGCCGCATATGGGTTCGCCTCCGGAGCGGGATTTGAACCCTCACACTCCGAACGTGAAGTCACACCGACCGGCTCTTCCCTTTCGGCTCTGGACTGGGCTGCTCCTTTGTGGCTAGACGCGACAACAATGGTCAATTCCCGTGAAACGCGAACCCATCACCGAGACGTTTCTTCGGCCCAAACTTCGGCGCGCAGGAGCGGCGCGGAACGAATGATGTCAAGAGCGTGAGCGAACCCCAAAGGCGCTCTGGCCCGTCGACGAGCACTGGTTACAACTCGAACCGCCGAGTCGTAGTGCGAAAGTGCACCGCGGGTAACGAGTGCGCGATGGAGCGCTCGGTCCTCTCCGGTGTCTAGAGGCTCGAATCCGCCAGCCGCGAGGTAGGCGGCAGCGTTGAATCCCAAGTTCGCTCCGTGAATCGGTTGGCTTTCATTTTCGTACTCGCGTTGCCAGCGTGATCGAGCATCGCCAGAGTACTCAGACCAATCAGCAACCGACACTCGCCCGTACCAGTGGTCAACGCCCACCTCGTGTTGGGCCAGTTGGGTCGTGAGCCAATCCCTCGGCACTCGTGAGTCCGCGTCAGTCGTCGCGAGCCAAATTCGCGTGGGATCTATTCGATACCACTGATTAAGCAGGACCGCACAGCCCAACGCCCGTGCGCGACCGACGTTGTGCGCTGAACTCGTGGCCAGAGTGACCGCGAGCGGATGGCAACGTCGCATCAGAGCAACTCTCCATTCGTTGGCGATCTCCTCGCTGACGTCCGTGCAAGCGTCCATCACCACCGCCGTTCTTAGAAGCAACGACCCGTGGCTCAACTCATCGAACGCGTGGGTGAGCGAGGCGAGGGCGGATCCCAGCAACTCTTGCTCGTTGTGCACCGGCACCACGACACCTACGGCCAGGGTTCGCGCCGAGGCGTGTTCGCGTTTCATTCGACACGCTCCCAGAGATTAATCACGAACTCCTTTTCAACGTGGTGAACTATTTGTCGCAGTTTGAAGTGTGCGTTAATCACTTCGTGTGCGCCGTCGCCAGTCAGTGGGTAGTCCGTGTCGCCTCGCCAGTGAACGCCGACGACGTGAGCCCCCGGTTCGGTCGAGCGAACAACAAGCGACACTATGTCGCCAAGGGATTCGGCATCGAAGTAGTACGCCACCTCGCTGAGGACAACAAGGTCAAACGTGTCGTTCGGCCACGCCTCCGGAATCGCACGTTGCTCCACCACGACGTTCCGATGTTTTTCGAGTCGGCGAGTCGCCCGTGCAAGAGCCGACGGAATGATGTCAGTCGCGAGCAGGCGCTGACAGCGTGGTGCTAGGAGTTCACTCAATACGCCAATGGAACATCCGGGCTCGAAGGCATTGCGATAGCGCTCGTTCCTTAGAGAGTCCAACGTCAGCGCGTATTTGCGCTGCTCATAGGAACTGGTCGCAAAGTTCCACGGATCGTCGCTTGCGGCGTAAATGGTGTGGAAATACTCACGCGCAGTCGAGGTCATGGCCTGCTCGCCGTCTCGTCAACGAAGACCTCGTAGGGGCGCCAGAATCGACGCATCAGCGGCGCAGGAAGCACCGCCGCGTCTTCGATGTCAGGACCAAGCGACCGCGTTTGTGAGTTGAAGGCGGCGCTCGCCCATCGCTTGCGAGCTCGAGCGCGACGACTCAGGTCCAGGCGTCGACAAACGTCCCAGGGAATATTCGACCCTTCGGGATCGGCCCAGTGCCACGCCCATACGAGAAACCCCAACATCCGAGCACCAACAGCGCGACTCGCGGCGAGCGCGGACTCACCACAGGCGTCGTGGTCCGGGTGCCCGTCGTGGCGCCACGGCGCCACGCACAGATCGTCTGGCAACAAGATGCCGGCGAGAGCAGCATCGAGTTCGTACCGGTTTTCTGTGACGGCACCGTCGGCCAGTTGGAGCCGAGTGATCATTGGCGATCGCCACCCCAAGCGACCGAGCGCCTCAAGGGATTCATCGCTACGCACTCGGGCGAGGTTCAGCGTGGCCGCGGCGCTCGAGTTCGGATGCGAAGCCTCGCCGTCCGTCACAGCAATCACTTCGACGGCCACACGTTGTGACAAGGCAGCTTGGATGAGTCCGCCGGCACCGAAGACTTCATCGTCGGGGTGGGGTGAGACCACTACGAGGCGACGAGCATTAATCGGCTCCAAGTGAAGGAGGTCCTCGTGGAGTCCTGCGTCACGCCATCGCTCCTCGGGGGTCCCCAAATGCTCGTCATCGACAATCAATGCCACGAGCCAGCCTCTCTCGCGAGTCGACCAAGTTCGGCGGCATCAGAGCCTCCGTGATGTTGAGATAAGTAGACAAACAGGTCGGCCGCTCGTCGCGATTGATCGAGATCGTGACAGAGCGGCCGTGCGCCGCCGCCCGTTGCGACACGCGCCAACACGTCCGTGGCGGCGTCGTGAACTACCTGACGAACGATAAGAGCCCGGTAGTGCGCTTGGAACTCCTCGTTCTTCGGATCGCGGTCAAAGGCATCGGCGACATCCTTCAAGACCTCGCGCATTGCGGCGAGGTTGGCAACCGCCTTTCCTAGGTCGGCCAACGCGTGTGCGTTCGGTTCACCAGGTAGCGAACCAATAAAACTGTTCACGAGGCCCACGGCCCCGCCGTACCAACACGCGGCAACGCCCGCGGCGCCAAACCAGAATCCCGGCCGATTCGTGTAGAAGTCGGGGCCACCTACGACACTCGACTCGGGCAATACGGGCCCCGAGAACTCCAACGTCTCACTGACGGAGTCCGCCATCCCAATAGCCGGCCACGACTCGTGATTAGCCCAGGCAACGTGCTCATCGAGCGCGATATCAAAGAGCCGGTAGCCCTCAGAGGTACCTGCCGTTACTAACGCGCGGTCAATGAGGCCACTCCCGGAACAGAACTCCTTTCGGCCAGAAAGCTTCCAACCTCCGGGAACACGAATCGCTGACGTGCCACCCGAGCGCGATCGAGCGGCCCAAACGCCGTAGGTCGCTGAGTCGCCGAGTGGCTCCATCCCCGCTTCGGCCAAGATTGCCAACGCGTCGACGTGTCCTTCGGCCAGCCGCCCCAATGAAAGATCGCGCGCGGCCCACGTCGAGAGAACGTCCAATCGCCGCCACGTCGAACCCGAACCCGGAAGTGGCAGATCGGATCCATCGGTGCGAACGAAGTCGTTGAGCAGTTCTTTAACGCGAGCCATCAACACCTCCTCGAACAATGTATAGACGGGTTACGCATCTTCGCTCATTACTATTCACCCTGTACCTCCTTAAGGATGGCCGCTGGGCCGGATACAAGGAAAAAAAGAGTCGTCTCGATTTGTTTACCGGCATGGCATTCTCCAATGTCGTCATGTTTGCGATCATCGTGGCGACCGCACAGACGCTCCATATCCACCACCTCACGAACATTCAAAGCGCGGCCCAGGCCGCAAAGGCTCTCCGACCCTTCGCCGGACGCTCCGCGAGCCTCATCTTTGCTCTGGGATTCATTGGGAGTGGCCTCTTAGCGATTCCGGTTCTCGCAGCTTCCGGGTCGGTCGGAATGGCGGCCCTGCTCGGCAGAGAATGGGGCTTTAGTCGATCGATCCACCAATCACCTGTCTTCTACGGCCTACTCTTCGTGAGAACAATTGGCGGCACAGCGTTCAGTCTCCTGCACGTCAATCCGATCAAGATGCTCGTCCTGGTGGCAGTGATCAATGGTGTGGCCGCTGCTCCTTTCCTCTTCGTCGTGATGCGCGTGTCGAGTAGCCAGAGCCTCATGGGAAAAAGTGTGAATGGTCTCGCGGCCAAGATTCTGGGGTGGATCACGTTCGCGATCATGGCCGCGGCGGCAGTCGCACTGTTCGCAACGGGAGGACTGTGAACATCGATGCAAGACAGCGGCGCCTGCCAAAGTACTGGTACAGCCGATGGGGATCGAACCCACGACCGAGGGATTATGAGGTGGGAGCAAACGGTCGGACTGGTCCGGTGGCGTCGGATTGGTCCGAAAAAGTTCCATTTATTTGTGCGGTGGTGTCGGATTTGTCCGGTGGTGTCGGTTCGGTATGTGGGATGAAACGTGGGATTTTCTGAATGAAAATGGTCGCGTGCGGGTTCGTGTCGAAGAGCCGACGGCGGATTCAATCGGTCAGAGCAACACCTCGAGTTGGAGGTGTGCACATGGG
>CALGFJ010000048.1 GCA_937881055.1 uncultured Acidimicrobiaceae bacterium
GCTCCGACGTACATCCTCGTGCACGGCGCGTGGGGCGGCTCGTGGTGTTGGCGCGGCGTCGGTGCGGAGTTGGACCTACGAGGCGTCACGTGGCGAGCCGTCGACCTCCCGAGTTCGAGGAATGGCGCCGATGCATCAACTGGTCTGGCCGAGGACGCCGGGGCAGTCGCGGCGCTGGCCGACGGCGATGGCCCCTACATCCTTCTCGCCCATAGTTACGGTGGTGCGGTGGTATCAGAGGTCGCCTCTCGGATACCGAATCTCCAACGATGCATCTACGTCGCTGCTCTGATTCCCAGCCCCGGTGAAAGTGCGACTGATGCGTCACGACGCGTTCGAGTTCGAACGCGCCTGGATGACGCCATCGAGGTCGACGGCGACTTTCTTCGATTGAATCCGGTCCTCGCTGCGAAGGCCCTCTACGACGACTGCACGCCGGAGGTATCGACATGGGCGATCAATCAACTTTCAACGCAGACACTCGCCAGCTTTCGTAGCAATAGAGAGTCCGAGAAAGCAAGAACCGAGACCATTTACGTTCGTTGCACCAACGATCATGCTGTGGATCCTGAGTTGCAGCAGTTGATGTCTGAGGAGTGCGACTTTGCCTTGAGTCTTGAGAGCGAACATTCGCCGTTCCTCTCGCAGCCGTCACGATTCTGCGACCTCATTCTCAATTGAGTGACATCGGACGATCATCTTGGTCGCCTGGGAGCGATCGCGGATGGACGGATTGTTAGAGCCTTAGTCTTCTTTCTTCGTCACCAGTGACTCGAAGTTCTCGTAGAGACTCGGCTCGTCTTCCTCATCGCGAGCGGCCAGGGCGTGCGGCGCGACTCGGGACCACAGACCGTCGAACCAATAGACGTCCCTGATGAGATCACGATTGAGCACGTTGTGCTTGACCAACGCGCCCACGGCTTCCCCGAAGAAGAGGATCTTTCGGATGTTGGAGTCATCCATTGATGCATTTTCGGCGTCGAACGATTCCTTGAAGACCTCAGCCATCGCATCTCCAACGCCCATCTCGGCATCCAAGCGCAGCAATTGAACTAGGAGTCCTGCGTCTTCGTATGTTGCAACCATGATTCTCTCTTTCTCTTTCATTGTGAGTGATACGACCAGTACTGACTCGCCCCCATTCACACGCATTGGAGGCTCTATACGGTTTTAGTCCTTTAACTCATCAGGGAGCCCAAATCGCTCGAAATCGACCGCGGCGACGATGTCTCTCGTCTCTCCCCTTTTTACGGATCTCGTGAGTCGCCGAGGTGAGAGACTTTCGAATGAGCGAAAACCAATGGACCGATGTAGATGAGTACTTTGTCGGTCTTTTCATGTCCCCGGATAGCGCGCTAGAAGAGACACTCAGTGAGAGTGCAGCGGCCGATCTCCCACCGATAAGCGTTGCCCCGAATCAGGGCAGATTACTGGAGCTTCTCGCCAGGATCCAACGATCGAAACGAATTCTAGAAATCGGAACTCTCGGGGGGTACAGCACGATCTGGCTAGCTCGCGCACTTCCCAGTGACGGCAGCTTGGTGACACTCGAGCTGGAAACTTTGCACGCCGAGGTGGCGAGGAAGAACATCGACCGAGCGGGACTTGGACCCTTGGTTGACATTCTGGTTGGTCCGGCAACGGAGTCGTTGAAGGCCCTGATTGACGGAGACCCGGAACCATTCGATTTCATCTTCATCGACGCGGACAAAGAGGGTTATCCGAAGTACTTGGAGCTTTCCCTTCAATTGTCTCGACAAGGCACGGTCATTGTTGCCGACAACGTGGTACGCGACGGCGAGGTTGCAGATTCGACCAGCGCGGACGAACGAGTCGTGGGCGTCCGTGCGTTTCTGGAGATGGCGGCCGCGAATGACCGAATCGAAGGAACCGCGATCCAAACCGTTGGGAGCAAGGGGTACGACGGCTTCGCTCTTCTCGTCGTCACTCGGTAGGTCGTCCAAATGAGAATCCGCCGGGCGGTGCCCGAAGACCTGGCAACCATCAGCCAACTCATTCGCGACCTCGCACTCTACGAGCGAGCACTGGAAATGGCGCGAGCCACACCCGAACAACTCCGCGAGAGTTTCTTCACTGACGCCCCCAGCGTCTTTTGTGATTTGGTGGAGACCCACGAGCGAGAGGTGGCTGGTTTCGCGGTGTGGTTCCTCAGCTACTCCACGTGGACCGGAACGCACGGCATTTTTCTCGAGGATCTCTTTATCAAGCCAGAGTTCCGCGGTCGTGGATACGGTACGGCCCTCTTGGCTCACCTCGCGCGGGAGTGTGTCGCCAAGGGTTACCACCGTCTCAAGTGGTCAGTGCTCGACTGGAATCAACCTTCGATCGACTTCTATCGCTCTCTCGGTGCCGAGGCGTTGAACGAATGGACAGAGTTTCGCCTCACCGAAGAAGCTCTCTCAAAGCTCGCTGGCACTTCCAAGGATCCTTAATCAATTGTCTGTGCCTACGTCTCTCGATTCTGAAAGGTCTCTGCGACCGTTGAGTTGTAGTGAAGGTACGAGAGATGATCAAGGAACTCAACGAGGATCGTTGGTTCCAAGTTCGACAGACTGGCAGCCATCGAATATTTAGGCACGACGAGAAAAGTGGTTCCGTAACTGTCCCGGGAGCTCTTGGCATTGAACTCTCAAAACCGACAGTGGTTAGCATTGTGAGACAAACTGGACTCGAACGGAGGCCGCGATGAGTAAGTACGCCGTCATCATCGAAGACGCGGGGAGCAACCTCTGCGCCTACGTACCAGATCTTCCGGGATGCGTATCTGCCGGCCACTCCTTGGAAGAAGTAACTGCCAACATCCAAGAGGCAATTGCGATGCACATTGAGTCACTGATTGAGTACGGAGAGGAAGTGCCGCAACCGTCCTCACGCGTGTTACTTATTGAAGCAAATTCATAGACGCGCCAATTTGATTGGGTCTCGAAAGGGACTACGTGCAGGCTCGCTTGAAAAGGAATTGGCCCTGAACTGGTAACATCGTTATTCCTTTGGGGGTATAGCTCAGCTGGTAGAGCACTTGCATGGCATGCAAGGGGTCCGGGGTTCGAATCCCCGTACCTCCACTCGATGTAGGGCCTTGTCTTGCAGGGCTTCTCGTGTCGTCGAGACGCTAGCGAATTACTTTTCTGGCTCCTTGTGACACTGCACGTAGGTAACCGAGTGAAAACCCCGTGAGCAGGTCAATGAATCAAGACTGTAATCGCGGGGCAGACGTTTCCGTACGGTCCCCGAGCGAGATGTTCGGCATGGTGCTGCGAACGATCGGCACGAAAGTGCGATGGCTCGGTCCAATCACGGGTCCCAATGCATTCAACTGCTCAACGGTCCACGAGACGGACGTCGTCGGTTCAACTTCGCCGTCGCCCGCGACTACGAGTTGCGACGGATCTGGCTGGGAGCGCGGCTCGCGCCTACTTCGTAGTCGCATTGGCCACCTGCTCGCCGAGGAGCATCAACCCGCTCTTCGGGTCACTTGACCGGCGCCGAACCCTGGGCTCGGTTACGCGAACGCGCCGTTCCACCACCTGGCGCCATTGGCCGTCGCCCTTTTTTCTCAGAATTCGCATGCGAAGACCGCAATCGAAATCGCCCTCAAAACCATTCCTGGCAAACCCACGACACTCCTTCTTCTGAACGACCTGGCAGAATGCCAAGCAAGAAGGATGCGGGGTCTTGGCGTCCTGGATCTCACGATACTGCTTGGCGCTCAGTTTCGAACGCTCGGCATCTTGGGGGCGCCCGCCAGGTGAATGGGATCCAATCTCGGGATGCGAAGGCCCACGAGGGCTAACTCGTTAAGGATGTATGGAATGGCTACCGCATCAAAGGTCATCAGGTGCGACTAATGGAGGCGCTGTCATGAGTTCAACCCCGGTGAACGCGACCGTTCTTCTCATCGGCGCGTCTCGAGGCTTGGGTTACGCCATCGCTGAGGAGTACATAGAGCATGGGTCCCAGGTCGTGGCGACCGTTCGCGGACCCGGGCGCAGCGCACTGGACGATCTCCGTGACATCGCCGCTGGTCGCCTGGAGATCGAGCGTGTCGACATCAACGTGACTGAACAAGTTGCGTCCCTTCGCGACCGTCTCGGCTCTCGCACGTTTGATCTCCTCTTCGTCAACGCG
>CALGFJ010000049.1 GCA_937881055.1 uncultured Acidimicrobiaceae bacterium
GCGCCGTCGTGCACTCGCACCACTGGAGTCACCTCGCCAATACCGCACTGGTCGCATTCACGAACGTGGTGTGTTTCGCGATCTTCTGGGTCTTGAAACTGGTCGTCTTCAACAAGATCTTCCGCTTCGACAAGCTCAAGGTGATCGATGAAGAACTCGTCGCCGAAGAGTTGTCGGTCGCCATCGAGCCGACGCCGCTCGACCCGATCTGGACCGAATAGTCGGGTTCTCCACTTACGGTGTGCTGCGAATACGGCCCCAACCAGTGAATTTGGACAGTCGAAACTAAGGTGCGTTGAGTGTTCACTCGTCTTCGCTCGCTGAGGTCCTGGTCCAAGACCCACGCTGGCAAGAAGCTCATCCGCTACACGTTGGTCTCGGGGAGTTCGACGATCGTCTCATTCGTCGCGATCTCGATCTTCTACGGATTCAAGATCATCCCCAGCGTCCTCTTGTCGACACTGGCCGGCAACCTCGTGGCGTCGATCCCGGCCTACCAGCTCAATCGTCGCTGGACGTGGGGCAAACGCGGCAAGAGCCATTTCCGTAAAGAGATCGCGCCATTTTGGACGCTCACCTTCATCGGCATCGGCGTATCGCAAGTCGGCGCGCTCTGGGCGCGTCACGAGGTGCGGGCCCATCACTGGAGTCACCTCGCCAATACCGCACTGGTCTCATTCACGAACCTGGCCAGTTTTGCGATCTTCTGGGTGGTGAAACTCATCGTCTTCAACCGCATATTCAAAGTTGACATCATCGAGGAGATCGACGAGCACCTCGACGCCGAGGAGTCTCAGGCCGGTTAGTCGCGGAAATTCGTGAACTGCAAGGGCACTTCGAGGTCGGACTCCTTGAAGAAGGCGATCGCCTTTTGGAGGTCATCGCGTTGCTTGCCCGTCACGCGCACCTGGTCACCCTGGATCGAGGAACTCAGGTTCTTCACGCCCATCTCTTTGACCATCTTGTTGATCTGCTTGCCGACGTCTTGAGTGATGCCAGCCTTCAGCGCCACCTTTTGGCGAGCACTGCCCTGGCTGGCCTCTTCGATCTTGCCCGGGTCGAGGGACTTCAACGAGACCGATCGCTTCACCAGCTTCTCTTCGAGCAGTTGATAGAGCGCACGTAGTCGGTCCTCGGTCGAGGCCGAGAGGCGCAACTCCTTATCGGAGAATTCAATGACGGGATTCGTGTTCTTGAAGTCGAAACGCGTGCCGGCCTCGCGGTTGGCCTGGTCGACGGCGTTACGCACTTCTTGAAGATCGAGTTCAGAGACGATGTCAAAAGTGGGCATGGGCAAATGGTAGACCGAGGCGCTTGGAAGTCGTCACGGTCATTCAAGTATGATTCTCGACGGGTCAGTGCCCGAGTGGCCAATGGGATCTGGCTGTAAACCAGACGGCTTAGCCTACGGGGGTTCAAATCCCTCCTGGCCCACCAAGGTCAATCCAGCACGACTGGATTGGCCACGCCCGAAACGGCCCGAAAGAAATAAGGTGGCGATGGGCAGGGGAGGAGTGGTGTGAACCGGCTGAGGTCGACGGCGAGTTTCGTGCGCCGCAACTACGAGCGAGTCGCCAATCGATTCGAATCCGTTGTCTCGATGCTCGAACGCCGTTACACCCCGCTCGGCCGATTCAGCCCCGGGCCATTCGAGGGCTGGAAGTTCCTCTGGCAGCCGGCGGTTCTCGGATTCGTGGCGATGTCGTTCATTCTCGCCGGATGCTCGTTCACCAACTCTCCCTTCAAACTCGATTTGCCGAGCACGTGGTTCTTCGGCGAACCGTCGGCCAAATACACCGTGACGCCGAGCGAGACGAAGTACATCCTTTCCGTTGTCCTCGTCTACGGGGGACTGGTGTTGTTGATGCGCGTCTGGCTGCGCCTCGCCGAGGTCATGAAGCTCCACCCCGGCGCCAAGATCAAGTCGCTGTGGTGGATGCTGCTGCTGTGGGCGACGCCCATGATCGTCGCGCCACCGCTCTTCAGCCGCGACGTCTTCAGTTACGCGGCCCAGGGCGAGATGACGGCGCTGCACATCAGTCCGTATTTGTATGGGCCCCTCACCCTCGGATCAAG
>CALGFJ010000050.1 GCA_937881055.1 uncultured Acidimicrobiaceae bacterium
GGAGATTCATCTCGATGTCGAACGTCGAGCGCTCACCGGTGAAGTAGGCGTCGAACTGTTCGGCGACGTCGGTGAACCAATCATCGTCAGTTACGGCGTCTTGGGGTGGTGGCGACACGTGTCGCTGTTCGTGCATCGAGACGTTCGTCAAGACGCCATCGCGAGCAATCAATGTCAAGGGTCCCACGGGACTCTCGATAGTCGTGGTGAGTGTGTCGTTCATCAGTGTCCTTTGCTGGATGGGAGTGTCGTCATGCTCGAGGTGGCCAGTCGTTGATGCGGTGGTCGTCGACCGACCAGAGGTACTGCACCGCGTACGCTCGCCACGGTCGCCAGGCCTGGGAGCGCTCCACGAGCGCCGCCGGCGTGCTCGGAAGTCCGAGTCGCTCCGCCGCGTGGCGAACACCGAGGTCGGACTCGGGGAATGCGTCGGGATCGCCCAGTGCGCGCATGGCGATCACTTGTCTGGTCCACGGACCGATGCCGGGAATCTTGGACAGCGCGTTGAGGGACTCGACACGATCGCTCCCGGGCCCCAGCGCGAGATCACCACTTTGCAATGACCGCACGAGTGCGGCGAACGTGTCGCGTCTCTTCGATGGAACGGCCAAACGCGCGTCCAACAAGTCACGCGGTAGAGGGAAAAGATGCGTCAGTGCGCCAGAGGGGTCGCTCACGGGTTCACCACATTGTTGAACGAGGCGACCGGCGTGCGTCTGAGCCGCACTGGTCGAGACCTGCTGGCCCAGTACGGCCCGCAACGCCATTTCGTCCCCGTCGACACAACGTGGCACTCGCCGACCCGGCGACTTCATCACGAGCGGAGCGAGCGACGGGTCGACACTCAGTTGACGGTCGATGGCGACGGGGTCGGCGTCGAGATCGAGCAGCCACCTGCTCCTCGCGATCGTCGCGGTGAGATCACGCATGTCGCTCAACACGGCGCGGCAGTTGATGTACTCGGGCGTCGGGGTGAGTTCAACGATGCCCGAACCGTGCGCTAA
>CALGFJ010000051.1 GCA_937881055.1 uncultured Acidimicrobiaceae bacterium
ATTAGCCCGATCCCTTTGACGTCGAAATTCGCTGGCTCAACATCCATTGTTGTCCGAACGGGTCACGCAAGCGGCCGCCCCGTTCTCCGTAGAAGTGGTCAGCCAAAGGGAAGATGATTTCAGCACCGGCGGTAACTGCGCGGTCCCAGACTTCGTCAACGTTTCCCCAATAGGTGGCCATGATTGCGGTGACAGAGTCCCCGCGCGACGTAGTCGAACCCGCCGGGGTCTCCGCGACGTCAACATCTTCGGTGATCATGACAACTGAATCACCAATACTTACTTCGGCGTGAATCACTTCACCGTGAGGTCCGATGACTCGCTCTCCGATCTCCTGCGCTTCAAAGGCGGCAACATAGAACTTGATGGCGTCTGCTCCATTGCCCACGATGAGCCTCGGTGTCACAGTGTGCAAATGCTCCGGTACTGGTCCAATCTTCGCCATGCGTGTACTCCTTTGATAGGTCACGACCATTCGGAAAGTACGTGGAATGAGACCGCCCGAGAGTTAGATCGAAGCCAACCGTCGGGAACCTCAACCTCTCCGAAGACTTCTTCCAACTCTAAGCAGTCATCTGCGAAGTCGTTCCGAACTTCGATGCTGATGAATGGGGTGAGCCGCATGCGAAATGTGTATACCCTCACCTAAAGGAGCGTCTGGAAGTTGGAGGTGTGCTCGGCGCGACCAGCTTCAAGATCCGGATGGCCGACCAACCTCAAATGTCTGGTTGCAAACCTGTCGCGTCGGGCCCCGACACCAAGCCATGGGCCTGAATCGATCCTCGCAGCGCGAGTTCCCTTCGAGGTCGCCTACTCTCATCAAACTCTAAGTCGTTTCACTCAATTGACGTTCTCGACACTCCTAGGCTTAAGTCGCGTGCATTCTCTCTTGACGAAGTCCTCGTTCGTTGTCGTCATGGCTGCGGTCATTCTTCTGGCCACTACGGGCCCCGCCATGGCCGATACCTCCCTCGCTCCCACGGCGACGGGTTTCGACATCAGTTTTCCCCAGTGCACCGAGCCGTTGCCTCCATCGCCTGGCTTTGGCGTCGTGGGGGTGAACGGGGGTACGACCTTCAGCGTTAATCAATGTCTCGCCCGAGAGCTCGCCTGGGCCAATGGTGCGGCCAACGCGACACCCGCCTTCTACGCCAACACCGAAAATCCCGGTCCGGCGAACGCCACGAACTGGCCGACGAACCAACAGACCCCGCGCGAATGTTCCGGCGCCAACTCCGTCGCGTGCTCCTACGACTACGGCTGGAACGCGGCGCGACTCGCTTTCGCGAACGCCGTCAACGCCGAGAGAGCCGACGGAGCGTCGTCACCAACGGCCTCAGCCATCGCGGCGCCGTGGTGGCTCGACGTGGAGACCGGAAACAAGTGGGAGACCCTCGAGTACGGTCGAAGCACCGCGACGGGCACCTACGACGAATCGTCGATCGAAGGTATGATCGCCTCCTTCCAGAACATCGGCATTGCGTCAGTCGGGGTCTACTCAACTTCTCAGCAGTGGAATGTCATCACCGTTCGCACCGAGTCAACGTTCCCTTCGGTGCCGGTGTGGATCCCGGGCTTCGGCTCGCTGGCGACGGCGGAGGTGGGTTGTGGTTTGGTGTCATTCACCGGCGGGCGCGTGGCACTGATCCAGTACGGGTCACTCGGTTACGACGGCGACTACGCCTGCGGACTCTTGAACACTCCAATAACGACCTCGGTGTCTGTGGCCGGTTCGGCGACCTTCACCAACCAGATCGTCTCGACCAACAACGACGGTGCGGTGACCTACGTCCAGACGAGTGGGAGCCCAGAGTTGTCGGTAAGCGGCAGTGGGCTCATTACTACGAGTGGCACGTTGGCACCCGGAACGTACGTCGCGACGGGCACGACGAGCGACCCGAACGCCGACGTTGGAACGTTCTCTCTGACGCTCGAGGTTGGCGTGCTGATCCAGAGTGTGCCTACGACCGCCGCCGTCAAGGTGAGTGGATCGCAGTCCTACCACGACCAGCTCAACGTCACGGGCAGCGACGGCGCGGTGACCTACGTCCAGACGAGCGGTACGCCCGCATTGATCGTGGGCGCGAGCGGCCTCGTTTCAACCAGCGGGGCGTTAACGGTCGGTTCTTACGTCGCGAAGGGCACGACGAGTGATCCCGTTGGTGACGAGGGGACCTTCACGCTCACCGTGAAAGTCGGAGCGCTCGTTCAACGCGATCCTTTGACGGCGACGGTACTCACGACGAACTCAACGTCGTTCAGTAACCAACTCGCCGTAGGGGCCAACTTGGGCGCGGTGACCTACGTTGAAACGAGGGGTCTTCCCGCAGTGATAGTGAGCACGAGCGGTCTCATCACGACGAGCGGAGCGTTGCCCAAGGGCACGTACCGCGTCGCTGGCACGGTCAGCGACGCTACGGGTGACGTGGGTACGTTCACCTTCACGCTCAGCGTCACAACGCCGCCGATAGTACCGACCGCGACGTCGATCATCGGCTACGCCGTCGCCGGGAGAACGAGGACCCTCACGATTCACGGCACCGGCTTCTACGGAGATCCCCGCGTCACGAGCCACCTGGGAACCACCGCAGTGGTGACCCGCGACACCGGACAGGCGTTGGTCGTGCGCGTCACCGTGCGCTCACGCTCTCGAAACGGCGTCTTCACCTTTACCATCGTCCTGGCTGACGGTGAAGCGTGCCAGATTCGCTACAACCAGCGCTAGGCCAGAGAATCGTCGCGTCTCGCCCCCGTCCGAACGATGACTCCGATCGCACTTATTTAACGTAGCGAAAAGGGAGCGACGAGTCGGCGGGCTCACTTGACGTCGAAGTCAAATGATTCGCCAATGAAAGGTTGCATTCCCGTCACGTCGGGCCACTGAAGGGCTCGTCAGCGCTGCCTACGGAATTAATTGGCTCATCAGACTGGTCCATTGGAAGTGTGGCGCGCTAATTCGTCGTGACTTCGTGTATTCACAAAAAACCATGCGCCTACGGCCACTCCAACGACAACCTCAAACGCCCACACGAATCCGCTACGACCTACATTGCGACCTGCCGCTGTCACCGCAAGGGGCTCCAGGCATAGTGCACCAGTCACGAGGACGGCCGCAAGCCACGACCGACGAGCGTGCCACTGGTACCCGAGCCACCCGAACAACGGTCCGCCGACGAGGCCGCCGATCTCGTTCAGTTGGTTAGTGCCCAACAACGCCCGCAGCTCCATAAGGGAGAAATGCACACCCTCCATCGGACTCAGGGTCATGGCGAAGTAGCCAGCCAAGGCGGACAGTATGACGACCAAGCCGGCCACTGCCGCTCGGCGCGGTCGTCTTTGCGTCGAGCCGACTAAGAAGGGAAGTATCAGCCAAGGAGCAGAAAGCACACTCACCGATATTGTCCACCAGCCCATCGCGTTAGCGGCGTGGACAGTACCGAGATATTG
>CALGFJ010000052.1 GCA_937881055.1 uncultured Acidimicrobiaceae bacterium
CCGTCACCGCCGCCCCAACCGAGGCGCGTGAAGACCGTCGACGTGGCGAGTACCGCGATGACAGTGAGCACGGTCTCCCAGCCAACGCAGAGCAACCACGAGATGCCCGACGGCAGTCGGTTGCCCCGCACGCCGTAGGCCGCGCGGCTGAGCACCATCGTCGGCGCCGACCCGCGCTTGCCGGCAGTCGCGATGATGCCGCAAAGGACGAAGCTGACGATGATGCCGACGAGTCCTACGATCAGGGCCTGCCAGAACGAGATGCCGAATCCCAAGATGTAGGCGCCGTAACTGAGTCCCAGGACCGACACGTTCGCTCCGAACCAGGGCCAGAAGAGTTCTCGGGGTTGGCCCTTTCGCTCGGCTTCGGTGATGACGTTGATGCCGTTCTCTTCGATGCGCATGGCACTCGCGTTGCCGGTACCGAGTACTTCTGAGACTTCGCTCACCGCGCCCCCTTTTGCGACACCGCGCGCCGCTTGCGAGGATTTTACTCACGCGGCGAGTGTCGCCGTACCCAAGTGGTTCCAGTGCATTCGATGGCGAGCGACTCGGTCGTTAGGGTGATCGCGTGAGTGTTTCGGCCCGTCTCTTCTGTCTCGACTCCGTCATGATCGACATCGTCGTGAGGATTGATCGGGTCCCGGAGAGTGGTTCGGACGTCTTGGCCTCTGAGCACTTGATCACCTGCGGCGGTGGCTACAACGCTATGAGCGCAGCCGCCCGTCAGGGCGTCTCCGCGATCTACGCCGGTCGACTCGGTCGGGGACCTTTCTCGTCCGTCGCGCGCTCGTCGTTGGCCCACGACGACATCGTCGAACCCTTCGTGGCGGACGAAACTCACGACGCCGGATTCTGTGTCGCGATGATCGACGACGGTGGGGAGCGGACATTCATAACGTCGCCCGGGTCCGAAGGGTCACTGCGGCTGTCTCACCTCGCGTCGCTCGACGTGCAAGGTGGCGATTATGTCCTCGTGTCGGGCTACAACGTCATGTATCCGGAGTCGGCACCAATCGTCCTGGAGTGGCTATCAAATCTCGACAACGACGTCCTAGTGGCCTTTGATCCGAGCAATCGCGTGATGGACGTACCGCCGGAGAACCTTCGAAGTGTCCTCGATCGGGCCGATTGGACCCTCTGCAACGAGACCGAGGCCTCTCTACTCACGGGCGAGGATTCGCTGGACGAATCGGTTGTGGCGCTCGCCAAGGCGACGGGAAGGCGAGGCGTCGTCGTGCGCCATGGTGCGAGTGGCTGCACGGTACTCGTGAAGAACGAGGTACCCGTCCGCGTGGCGGCCTTCGAGACCACGGTCGTCGACACGAACGGCGCGGGCGACACGCACTCCGGCGTCTTCCTCGCCGAATTGGCACGCGGCACCGACGTGCTCGAAGCGGCGCAGCGTGGCAACGCCGCGTCGGCGGTGGCGATCTCGGTCCTCGGTCCGGCCACGTGTCCCGACCGCGACGTCGTCTCGGCGATGGTCCAACGTGCGTCGCGGTCAACGACTCCGTGAGGTGACCTAGCGTGAACGGTGGTCGAAGGGGGGAGCGGTGAAGCAGTACGAACACTTTGAAGGAACGATCGGCACTACCGTCGCTGAGTCGGTGCCGTGGTGGCCGACGCCGACCCATCCCAAGGAGAACGCCCCCAACATCGTCGTGATTCTCATTGACGACCTCGGGTTCGCTCACTTCAACTGCTTTGGTTCGGACCTCGTGACGCCCAACATCGACGAACTGGCCGCGGGAGGACTGCGCTTCTCGAACTTCCACGTCACGCCGCTCTGTTCTCCGACGCGCGCCGCGCTCTTGACCGGAAGGAATCATCACACGGTCGGCATGCGGGGTCTCTCGAACTGGAGTACGGGATTCCCGAGCATGCGCGGGCAGATCTCGAATCACGCGGCGACGATGGCCGAAGTCTTGCGTGACGACGGGTACGCCACGTTCGCCGTGGGGAAGTGGCACCTCGTGTCGATGGAGAACTCCTCGTCGGCCGGACCGTTCGACCAGTGGCCGCTCCAGCGTGGATTCGATCGCTACTACGGATTCCTCGACGGCGAGACCGATCAGTTCGCTCCGGACCTCACGTACGACAATCATCGTGTCGAGCGTCCGAAGAGCGTGGCCGACGGATACCACCTGAGCGAGGACCTCGTCGAGCACGCGATCGGCTTCATCCACGACACGAAATCTGTGCGTCCCGATCGGCCCTTCTTCACCTATCTCGCCTTCGGCGCGACGCACGCGCCGCATCAGGCACCGCCGGAGTACCTCGCGCGTCACCGTGGCCGTTACGACGAAGGGTGGGACGTCGCACGCGCGAAATGGTTCGCGCGACAAAAGGAGTTGGGCATCGTGCCCGCGTTCACCGAACTCGCGCCGCGCAACGACGGTGTCGAGGCGTGGGACGAACTGCCCGAGAACCAGAAGAGGCTCGCGGCACGTCTCCAAGAGGCGTACGCGGCGTTCCTCGAACACACCGACGCGCAGATCGGTCGACTCATCGACGACCTGAAGACGATCGGCGAACTCGACAACACGCTGATCCTGCTGATGAGCGACAACGGCGCGAGCCAAGAGGGTGGTCCCTTCGGCGTGCTGCACGAGATGAAGTACTTCAACATGGTGATGGAGAGTCCCGATGAGGCCGTGGTGCACCTCGAGGACATCGGCGGCCCGAGCAGCCATTCGAACTACCCCTGGGGCTGGGCCCAAGCCGGCAATACCCCCTTCAAGTGGTACAAGCAGAACACGCACGAAGGCGGCGTGCACGTGCCACTCGTCGTGCACTGGCCGAACGGCATCGCCGCTCGCGGTGAGGTGAGAGACCAGTTCCACTACGTGACCGATGTCGCGCCGACCGTCCTCGAGGTCGCGGGCGTCACGATGCCCGAGTCCTACCGCGGTCTCGAACAGATGCCGATGGCCGGCACCTCGATGGCCTACGCGTTCGACCAACCCGACGAGCCGAGTCACAAGACGACGCAGTATTTCGAGATGGGCGGGCACCGCGCGATGTACCACGAGGGGTGGAAAGCGGTCACGCGTCACGAACACGGCGTCTCGTTCGACGATGATCGCTGGGAGCTCTATCACGTCGCCGAGGATCCGTCGGAATGCAACGACCTCGCGACGTCGAATCCCGCAAAGCTGAAGGAGTTGAGCGACCTGTGGTGGGACGAGGCCGAGGAGTACGGCGTCCTGCCGCTGGATGACCGCGGACTGGCCCTCTTCGCGTCACGCTCTCACGATTACTCGCCGCATCCGACCAGTCGCCACTACACCTACTTACCTCCGCTCAATCCAATCCCGCCATCGGCCGCCGCCGGCATCGGGGGTCGGAGCTGGGATCTGGAGGCGCGTGTCACTCGAGCCCGCGACCACGGCGGCGTCATCCTCGCCATGGGCACCGAGAACGCCGGCGTCGCCCTGTTCGTCCAGGACAACCGGTTGGTCTTCGACTACAACATCTTCATGGAGCATCACGTACTCGAGTCCACGGAAGAGGTGCCCGAGGGAACGTCGGTGTTGGGTGCGCGATTTCGACGCGCCCGACGTGACGCTGATGTCACTCTGACGATTGACGGTCGCGACGCCGGTTCGCTGCACCTCCCATTCGTCATGAGGATCTTCTC
>CALGFJ010000053.1 GCA_937881055.1 uncultured Acidimicrobiaceae bacterium
ACCACGATCGACGTGACCGTGGCCGAGAGGCCGTTCAAGAAGACACCGAATCGCCACTTGCCGGTCCTCTCGCGCAGGTGCCGCGCCACCATACCGGCGCCGGCCAGCGTGAATCCCGTGAAGACGCCGATGGCGTACAACGCGACGAGGGCGTTCACACTGGCGTCGAAGACGATGATCAATGTCAGCGCGACGACCCCCAACACGATGATGCCGTTGGAGAAGGCGAGTCGGTGACCGCGTTTGGTCAACTGTCGAGGCAGGTACTTGTCGGTCGCGACGTAGTTCGCGAGGAACGGGAAGCCGTTGAAGGACGTGTTGCCGCCGGTGTAGAGGATCATGATCGTCGCTAACAACACCGTGTAGTAGATCGCGTGCCCCAGCCCGTGGCCGCCGAAGACGTCGAGTACCTCTTGGCTCACGACGGTCGGTGAGCCGGCGGCGTAGGGAATCGCGTGGGTCCACGCCGCGAGCAGGGTGATGCCGAGCAAGAGGAACGCCAGGATGCTCGACATCGTGATGAGGGTCTTGCGAGCGTTGGACGACTCGGGACGGCGGAAGCTCGCGACGCCGTTGGATATGGCTTCGAGGCCGGTCAACGACGAGCCACCGTTGGCGTAGGCGCGAAGTAACGAGATGAAGGCGAGACCCATCAAGACGCCGGTGCCCTTCGATCCGAGGTGATGGTCGATGAGGTCTTTTTGCAACGGCAGCGGGATTCGATGCAGTGATCCGGCGATCTTCTTCGAGATGCCGAAGATAATTGTCCCTGACATCATCAGAATGTAGAAATACGTCGGGAAGGCGAAGTAACTCCCGGCCTCTCTAAGTCCACGCAGGTTGCCGTAGATGAGGATCAGTACGACGCCCACGGTGATGAGCAACGGATCAGGCGCGTGACGGAGTCCGGGAATGGCGCTGGTCAAGGCGGCGGTGCCCGCCGAGCACTGGACCGCGACCGTGACGGTGTAGTCAATCAACAGCGCCACCGCGGCAATCTGGGCAATCTTCGGTCCGAAGTTGTCGCGCGCCACCACGTAGGACCCGCCCGCGGTCGTGTAGTACTTGATGACGTCCATGTAGCTCGTGGTGACGAAGAACAACACCCCGAGAATGACGAACATGATCGGCACGACGAGGGCGAAGGCGGCGAGTCCGATGAAGGGCGTCATCTGGGTGAGAATCTCTTCGGTGCCGTACGCTGAGGACGAGATGCAGTCCGGAGCTAAGACGCCGAGGGCAATCGCACGATTGAGCCGCTCGCCGCTCAGTTGCTCGGTAACGAACGGCTTGCCGAGGAAGATCCGCTTGATCCGATAGCCCAGTGTCTCGGGATAGACGTCGGTCAGATTCGCGTGGGACGTCAGAATTGGCGAACTATTGGAAATCTGCTTATCGGCGTCTGACACTCATTCGATACTAAACGAGCCTTTCGCACAGCTTTGGCGACGCAATCAGGCGCGTTGCGTTACTTGCACCTTGATCGCGAAGTGTGTTCTGATGACGAGGTGCATATCGTCGTCGTCGGCTGTGGTCGAGTGGGATCAGAGCTCGCGATGCAGCTCGCCGAAGAGGGCCACTCCGTCGTCGTCGTCGACAAAAACCGCGACGCCTTCCGGCGATTACACCACTTTCACGGGAAAACCCTCGTCGGTTCGGGTTTCGACCGCGACATTCTGTTTCAGGCCGACGCTCGTCGAGCCAACGCACTCGCTGCGGTAACGAGCGGTGACAACACCAACATCCTTTGTGCGCGAATCGCGCGCGACAATTACGAGATCAA
>CALGFJ010000054.1 GCA_937881055.1 uncultured Acidimicrobiaceae bacterium
TCATCACCGTGGGTGAGTTCTACGAGAAGGCCGCCGGCGGGGAAATCATCTTCACCTGAATCGAATTGGTGACCGTGCTCGGGCGATGGTTATATACCCCCTGGGGTATGCTACAGTGTTGTCCACCGAAGAAACGAGACCGCGATGACAATGACAATGACGACGACGACGCACATCTTGCAAGATCAAGAGCAACTAAACGCAATCGCTAAGCGCATGAAGCGCGCACACGGCCAAATGGGTGCCGTGATTCGGATGCTCGAAGATGACCGTTCCTGTGAGGAGATCGTCACGCAGATGGCGGCGGTGGGTAAGGCCATCAATACCGCGGCCTTCAAATTGATTGCGGCGAGCCTCAAAGAGTGCATCGAGGAAGCCACCGTCGACCGCGAGGTCGTCACAGAGAAACTTCAGAAACTCTTCTTGAGTTTGGCGTAGGGGTGACAATGAAGATCGTCATCATTGGAGGCGTCGCGGGCGGGATGTCCGCCGCCACTCGCCTTCGACGACTGAACAATGTGGCTGAGATCGTCGTGCTCGAACGGAGTCACCACGTTTCATACGCCAACTGCGGCTTGCCCTACTACGTGGGCGGCGTGATCGAAGATGAAGGCGCGCTTCTCCTCGAGACACCACAGTCCCTGCACGCGCGGTTTCGTCTCGACGTGCGCGTGAACAACGAAGCCGTCGCCATTGATACCCAGGCCCAGACGGTAGTCGTGAAGAACCTCGAGAGCGGCGATACCTACGAGCTCTCCTATGACGTTCTGATATTGAGTCCCGGGGCCGTACCCGTCATCCCACCGGTTCCCGGCATTGAGCGCGCGCTTCCCCTACGCACCGTCGAGGACGTGGAGCGAATGGCCGCCGCGGTGCGACCGGCACCCGAAAGCGCGGTCGTCATCGGGGGAGGATTCATCGGTGTCGAAATCGCCGAGAACCTGGTCCGCCGGGGCATCGCCACCACGATCATCGAGGCGGCGATGCAGGTTCTGGCACCCTTGGACCCCGAAATGGCGGCCCCGGTCGCGGACGAATTGCGCGGTCACGGCGTATCGCTGTACCTCGGCGATTCCGTGGAGTCAGTTTCTCCAACGGCAGTGCGACTGGCCTCTGGCGAAGTTATTCCCGCGGAATTGCTGATTGTCGCCATTGGGGTTCGTCCCGACACGCGCTTGGCACGCGACGCAGGACTCACCATTGGTGAGCGAGGCGGCATCGTCGTGGACGAATTCAATCGGTGCAGCGCGAAGAACGTCTACGCCATCGGTGACGCCGTCGAAAAGATGGACTCCCTCGACGGTTTGGGCACACTCGTTCCTCTCGCCAATCTTGCCAACCGCCAAGGAAGAGTCGTGGCGGATCACATCGCCGGCAGAGTCGTGCGGCCGCGTGCGACCATCGGGACGGCGATCGTGAAGGTCTTCGACCTGACGGTCGCGATGACGGGTTGGAACGAGAAGCGACTCGCGTCCCAAGGCCGAACGTTTCTCGCGATCCACACGCACCCGACGTCGCACGCGAAGTACTACCCCGGTGCCGCGACGATGGCACTGAAACTGCTCTTCGATCCGGAATCGGGTTCGATTCTCGGTGCTCAGGGAGTTGGCGCCGAGGGCGTCGACAAGCGCATCGACGTGCTCGCCACGGCGATTCGAGGCGGACTCAGCGCTCCGGAACTCGCGGACTTAGAGCTCGCGTACGCCCCACCCTTTGGCTCGGCGAAGGACCCCGTCAATATGCTGGGCTACATCGCCGAGAATCTCCTTTCGAGGCTCGTCGAGACGGTGCAGTGGAGCGAGGTTGACGACTACCGGGTCCGAGGCACTCAATTCGTTGACGTGCGCACGCCCCAAGAATTTGCTGTCGGTTCACTCCCGGGTGCGGTCAATATCCCGATCGATGAACTGCGCGAAAGGTTCGGTGAACTCGACGACGTCGAGACGATCGTCAATTGCGAAGTGGGCCAACGAGGGCACGCCGCGACGCTTCTGCTCAACGAACTGGGTGTTCGAGCCATGAACCTCGACGGCGGCTTCAAGACGTGGCATAGTTCGCCCGCGAGCGTGTCACCCCAACTTGTCAGCTGACGTCTCGACGTGTCCACCATCAAAAGCGAAAGGCGTTGATCGATGTGTCATCGTACAAACTGCAAGAAATGTTCGAAGCCCACGTGGCGAGGATGCGGGAGACACATCGAGCAAGCGCTCGCTGACGTGCCCAAGAGTCAGCGATGCTCGTGCCGCGAGGACACCGCGGTCTCTAGTGCGTCTTCGAATTCCGGCAAGGGATTGTTGGCTCGACTCCGGGGACAATGATTTCGTGACCTCCGCCGTCCAAAACTGGCGTCAGTCCCTTGACGCCTGGGCTATTCCCACTGAGATAGTGGCGGAGGCCGAGGAAAGTCCGTGGATTCACCCCGTGGAACTCTTTCTCGTGCCAGACGTCATTGAATCGTCGCCGTCGCATGACCGGGCGCGAGAGAGGCTTCCCGTAGGGGGCAGCGTGCTGGACGTGGGCTGTGGAGCCGGCATCGCCGCCTTCGCACTCACGCCGCCGGCGGCGCACGTGATCGGCGTGGATCAACAGGCCCCGATGCTGGCGGAGTTTCGGATGAATGCACAAAGTCGCGCGGTCACCTGTACGACGATCGAGGGACTCTGGCCGGAGGTGGCTGACGAGACACCGAGTGCCGACGTTGTGACCGCGCACCACGTCGTCTACAACGTGGCCGACATCGTTCCCTTTCTTCGAGCCCTGGATGATCACGCGCGGGTTCGCGTGGTGTTGG
>CALGFJ010000055.1 GCA_937881055.1 uncultured Acidimicrobiaceae bacterium
CCAGGAGCGGCCCAGATGCCTTCTGGGTCGCGTCCAAAGGCTTCGAAGAAGCCCCGGGTCATGCTCCTCGTTCTTGGACGAAACGCCACGCGTCATCGACCATTGTGGTGACGTCTGGATGCTCTGGGATCCAGCCGAGGTGGGCTCTTGCTCGCTCGTTCGAGGTTACGAGTACACCAGGATCGCCGGCGCGCCGGGGACCAATCTCGGTCGGCACTGAGTGTCCGGTCACGTTGCGTACGGCCTCCACGACTCCTTGAACGGAGAAACCCGAGCCGTTGCCGAGGTTCACGATGTCGTGTTGTCCAATCTCGAGAGCCGCCATCGCGAGTACGTGGGCATTCGCGATATCGAGGACGTGAATGTAGTCGCGTACGCAGGTGCCGTCCGGAGTGGGAAAGTCATCACCAAAGATCGTGAGCGACGCTCGTTGGCCCATGGCCACCTCGAGGGCGGTCGGGATGAGGTGTGTCTCCGGCCGGTGTCGTTCTCCGAAAGAGCCGTAGGCACCCGCGACGTTGAAGTAACGGAGGCTGATCGCAGCAAATTCGCCAGCCTGTGTTCTTAGCGCAAGGTCATTGTCAATGGTGAGCTTGGAGCTGCCATACGGATTCACCGGTGCTGTTTCGGTTTCTTCAGTGATGATCGCGACGTCTGGTACTCCGTAGACGGCAGCGGTAGAGGAGACAATGATCTTGTTAACTCCAAGGGTCTGCATCGCATTGCAGAGGCGAGCCGTCCCAAGGACGTTGTTCTCCTCGTATTTGGCAGGGTGCTCGACGGACTCTCCGACGAGTGAAGATGCCGCAAGATGGACTACTACCTCAAAGCCCGCACCTTCGATGACGAGTGCGGCGTCGTGGATTCGACCCTGTATGAAGCGCGCTCCCGCCGGAACCGCGTCGCGATGGCCCTTTGAGAGGTCGTCAAGCACCGTGACGTCGTGCCCCTCTTCAAGAAGGCGAGCGACGACGACCGATCCGATGTAACCGGCGCCTCCCGTGACGAGTAGTCGCATCAGGCTGATCGCAGTCGCTCGGCGGCGCACTCCGGAACAACATCAGAGATGAAGGCGTCCATTCCAGACTCTGATCCGGCGAGAAACTTGAGTTTGTCGGTTGTCCGGCGGATCGAGAACATCTCGAGGTGCAGTGCGAACTCCTCCTCAGTGCCCGACGGTGCCTGGTGCCATCCAGAGATGTAGGGCATCGGGATGCCAAACAGCGCATCGAAGCGCCGAAAGAGGTCAAGGTAAAGCGAGCAGAACTCAGTCTTTGCCGCGTCACTGAGTGCGGTGAGGTTCGGGACCCGTATCGTTGGATAGAGATGGACTTCGAACGGCCACTTGGCCGCGTGCGGGACAAAAGCCGTCCAGTGCTCGCCCGCGATGACCACTCTGGTGCCATCGTCTCGTTCGTTTGCGAGAACCTCATCGAAGAGGTTTTTCCCGGTTGCTAGCGCGTGGCGCCGCACTGCGGCAAGTACGCGGGTGGTGCGGGGTGTGACGTAGGGATAGCCGTAAATCTGACCGTGTGGGTGCTGTTCGGTGACGCCTATCTCTGGACCTCGGTTTTCAAAGCAGTAGATCTGGGCAATACCTTCGCGTCTGGTGAGTGCAGCGGTGCGGTCGACCCAAGCATCGACGATGAGTCGAACTCGATCTCGGGAGAGCGCGCCGAACGAACTGTTATGGTCCGAGGTGAAGCAGATCACTTCGCAGCGACCCACGGCCGGGAGGGTTTCGTCGTTTCCAATACCGGCCCTTGGAGCTATGACACCAGCGCCAGAGAACGACGGGAACCGGTTCTCAAAGACGACAACGTCGAAGTCGGCTTCGGGAATCTCTGAAAGGTTGTGTTCACTTGAAGGACAGAAGGGGCAAGCATCGTGCGTGGGCAGGTAGATCCTGTCCTGGCGATGTGAGGCAATCGTGACCCACGTCTCAGTGAGCGGGTCGTAGCGCAGCTCCGATTGATGGTGCACGCTCGGGAGGTCTCGTGTGTCGTGCGCGGTCCGGGGCGGTCTGGCGTCTTCGTCGAAGTAGATGAGATCACGCCCATCAGCGAGAGTGGTCGTGGTCTTTCTCACTGGACTCCGGCCCCCCGTAATTGTCGATTCAGACCTCAGAGTTTGATCTGCCCTTATTCTACGACGGTCGTTACGACCGAGACGGAGTCGATCCTCTTCGACGTATGTCGTCTTGAGGTAGCAGCGGTGCAAGCGTGGAAGAATCACCAGAGTACGGACAAGCACCCTATGAAGAGCGAAGAGGTGGGAGTATCGCGATGCGATCAGATTCGAATCTATCTAACCCTGAGTTCTCCAATCTCTCTGATGAGGACCGCTGCTCGTGTGGCGCGATCCATCACGTCGCTGTCGGTACCGTTGTCATCGACCATACGGCGATTGACCAGCTCGTTGCCTACGGACAGAGCCACAGATGGTCAAAGCCGTGTGTCGTGATGGATGCCAATACAGAAGAAGTGCTCGGCTCTAGCGTCGTCACCGCGCTCAGTCATGCAGGGATGCGACCCGAGCGGTTCTATTTTCCAGAGCGCCACGGACTGCTCGCCGATGAGACGAGTGTGAGTCGTTTGGAGACGATGCTCAAACCGTCCTCAGCAGATGCGGTGGTCGCAGTGGGCTCGGGAGTGATTACGGACATCACGCGCTTTGTCACGCATCTCCTCGGGCGTGACTTCGTCAGTGTTCCAACCGCGGCCTCGATGGATGGCTACGCCTCAAGCGTCGCGGCGATGGAGTTTGGTGGCATGAAGACGACGTCGTCTGCTGTCGCTCCGAGTGCGATCTTCGCTGACCCGTACGTCATTGCCATGGCGCCTCGGGACATGACCCGTGCAGGCATCGGAGACCTTCTGGGCAAGGCGTCAGCGCATGTGGACTGGCGTCTCTCACACGGTCTCTGGGGTGAAGAACTCTGTGACGTGGTCGAACGACGAGTTGCTGAGCCACTTGTAGACGTCGCGACGCACGTACGTGAGATCCTTGAGCAGTCACCTGAGGGAGTAACGCAGCTCCTTCGCGGTCTTGTCGAGTCCGGCATCGCCATGGCGATGGTGGGAACTTCGCGACCCGCGAGCGGATGCGAACACCACGCATCGCATTTTTGGGATCTTCTGGCCTCGAGGGGTCGTCACCGACACTCCCCCCACGGACTCCAGGTTGGATACGCAACCCATTTTGCACTTCGCCTTCAAGAGTGGGCACTCGGCGGGAGTGTCGTAGCTCCGTCGCCCCTGTTGCCTAGAGGGCCAGAGGGTGATGAGGCACGTTCATGGTTTGTGGGTCATGAGACCGAGGTCGAGGCAGTTATGGACGAAAAGCGAACGTTTGCGGTTGCCCATAGCGATGCGTGGCCGACGAGTTCGTCACGGTGGGAGTTGGTTCGCGCAGGTACCGCCAAGGCGAGGAGCGTTGCTCCGCTTGTCGCAGGCGCGCTGCTCACCGCAGAGATCCCGACAACTCCGGGCTTTTTGGACCTTGATGTCGCAACGCTCTCGGCGACGTTCCGATTCGCGAACCGCATTCGGGCTCGCTACACCGTGATTGATTTCTTAGAGGGACAGGGACTGCTCAACGAGGCCGTTGCGTCGGTCATGGCCGAGATCTCTGCCTAGCAATGTTGGCACCACAGAGGGGGCTGGTCGCTCAGTCGGCTTGTCCGTAGTAGGCGCCAGGGCCGTGCTTTCTGGTGAAGTGCCGATCGATTATCACCGAAGCCAGTGGTTGAATGTCGGGGCGAAGCGCCACGCTCAAAAACGCCATGCGAGCAATTGCTTCGAGTGTGACCGCGCGCTCGAGCGCCTGGTTGGCGTCCTTGCCCCAGGTAAATGGGCCGTGGCCAGGGACGAGTGCAGCGGGAAGGTCTTCGATGCCGTGTTCATCGATGACTTCCTTTAGTGCAACGCCGGTATTGAGTTCATAGGCGTTCGCCACCTCTTCGGCAGTGAGGTGGCGCGACAGTGGCACCGGACCTGGGAAGAAGTCCGCGTGCGTAGTTCCGAATATTGGAATCTCTCGTTCGGCCTGAGCCCAAGAGGTCGCCCACGTGGAGTGGGTGTGAATCACGCCGCCAATCTCGGAGAATGAGCGATAGAGCTCAAGGTGCGTCGGCGTGTCAGTTGAGGGCCTGCGGTCGCCTTCTACGATCTCACCGTTGAGGGTAAGGATGACGATGTCATCGACGCCCATGGTGTCGTAGGCCACGCCACTCGCTTTGATCGCGATGAGACCGGCCTCCCGGTCGATGCCGCTCGCGTTGCCCCACGTCAAGGTGACCAGATTGTGTCGGACTAGGGCGAGGTTTGCCGCAAGAACTTCCTCTCGAAGACCTTCGCGGTACCGCACGGAAGAGGGCATCGGTTAGATCTCGACGAATTCGATATCGAGCAGTTCGGCGAGGATGCGCCAGCGCTCGACGTGGTCGCCAAGATTGAGACAGAAGTGATGTGTTCCGCCGTTTCGGAGCCATGCCGTGAGGTAGTGGCGCATGCCAGAGTCTGGACGGAAGTGGAAGTACGGCATCTGTACGAGGGGCAGCTCTGGAGTGTCGAGGATCTCTCCGCGGGCGACAGCGAGACGGTAGCGCTCGCCCTCGAGTGCGATCAACGTCGCTGTAGTGGCTGTACCGGGCACCGCGGAGAACACCGTCGTCGGAGGATTGTCGAGGCCACCGATGCCGAGCGGTCGATCGACAAGTCGGATGGGGCGGTCGGAACGCGCGATGCGCCAGTTGCCTTCACCCATATGACTGATAAGTACCGAGTCGAGTTCGTAGTCCATTGCGTACATCTCGCTGAAATGTGCGTCGCCAATCAGCGTGTGGCTCGCGCAGATGAGGGTCGCGGCGTTGGTGTCGCCCTCGGCGCCGTAGCCGTAGCCATCGGCCATCATGTTC
>CALGFJ010000056.1 GCA_937881055.1 uncultured Acidimicrobiaceae bacterium
CCAATGGTGCAATTTCGCGCCAGAATGGACCCATGTGTGGTCGCGTCGCCCTCTTCACCCCGCCGGCTCGCCTGGCCCGGCTGCTCGACGCCGCCCTCGCGGCGGGCCTCGATCCCGACGGGCACCCCAGCTGGAACGTCGGGCCGCAGCGACGACTCTTCGCCGTCGCCGAGCGTGACGAGGAGCGACTCATGGACCGCTACCGCTGGGGCCTCATCCCGAGTTGGTCCAAGGACCCCAAGATCGGCAATCGACTCTTCAACGCGCGCGGTGAGACCGTCGCCGAGAAGCCATCATTTCGCAGTGCCTTCGCGAAGCGACCGTGCGTCATTCCCGTCGACGGCTTCTACGAATGGGACCACCGTCCCGGCCACGTGAAACAGGCGCACTTCTTCACGCGCTCTGACGGGCAACCGATGCTCTTCGCCGGACTCTACGAGTACTGGCGTAGTCCCGAGGAACCGTCCGACGCCGAGATGACCAAGACCTGCACGATCATCACGACGACGCCCAGTGAGGACATGGACGCGATTCACGACCGCATGCCCGTGGTCCTCGAACTCGACGACGTCGAGACCTGGATCAACGCGCGAGAGCACGAGCCCGAGGAGCGACTGCAACTGCTCGCACCGGCACCGAGCGGCACGCTCGTGCATCACGGCGTCAGCTCGGCGGTGGGATCGGTGAAGAACGACGGACCGGAGTTGATCGAGTCGGTGGAGTCCGCTCCGCTGTTTTGATTCTGAAGAGCCGAAAACCCCGAGTGACCAGTGAGCCGAAGCTCACCCGCCCCTCGGGGTTCCCGAAGGCACATCATTCACTGACCCGTGTCGGACAGGCCACCGCATGACGGCTGGCACTTCACGTCATTCGCCGTTACTGACCGCGGACCGAACTCCGCTGCCCGTTGGAGGAGTTCTGTTCCTCTTGCGAGGCCCCTCTCCCCTCCTGATCCGAATCCCCTTTCGGTTCTCCGTCTCATCGACAGGTGCTACGTGAACTACGAGTGATACTGTGCCAGAACTTTGAAGCGGACGTCGGGCCAAATGGTGATATCAGGAACTTTTACCCAATAGTCGTCACGTTTTCCACCGATTTGTTCACTGAGAGCACATCTTTCAACCATTTAGTCGCATGTTTTCCACAGACCCACGCTTTCGCCGGTCCCACTTCTGGCCCCGTTTTGGCCGTCCCGTCACCGCAAATGGTGTTTCCGGAAAGGTCCCTACCGGCCCTTCGTGTTCTCGGAGCGCCAATGCCGTGCCTTAACCTCCGACCTATGTACCACACACGGTCTCTTGACGTCACGAAGGCGCCGATTGCCCGTCACGGTTGTTCATCGTCACGCCGGTTCCTCAACGAACTGTGGTGC
>CALGFJ010000057.1 GCA_937881055.1 uncultured Acidimicrobiaceae bacterium
TGTACACCGTGACCGCGCCGGAGCAGCAGATTCGTGAGATGAACCGCGCCATTCGGATTCTGCAGATCGTCTTTCTCTCCCTGGCGCTCGTCCTCTTGCTCTCCGCGACGGTTCTGATCCTCAACACGATTCGCATGGCGATCTTCTCTCGTCGACGGGAGGTCTCGGTGATGAAGCTCGTCGGCGCGACCAACTGGTTCATTCGTATTCCCTATATCACCGAGGGCTTCATCCAGGGCCTCCTCGGTTCGGCCGTGGCGATCGGCGCCGTGACGGCACTCCATATTTGGTATCCGCTGCACAACGAGTTCCAGTTGAGCACGAGTGCGCTCATCGGTACGAACATCGTCGTACTGATCGTCGGTGTCGGAATCGGCTCGGTCGGCTCGGCCATCGCGATTCGACGCTTCCTCGACGTCTAGTCGTTCGCCTCGTTGAAGTCGACGGCGAGTGAGTTCACACAGTAGCGAAGCCCCGTCGACGTCGGTCCGTCGTTGAAGACGTGGCCCAAGTGACCCCCGCACTTCGAGCACAGGATTTCAGTACGCTTGCGCTCGCCGAGTGAGTCGTCCGGTCGTTCGATGATCGTGCCCGGTTCGCACGCATCGAAGCTCGGCCACCCACACCCGGAATCGAATTTTTGCAGGCTCGCGAAGAGGTGCTGTCCACACCCGCCACAACTGAAGACGCCGTCGGTGTCGACGTGCAGGAGCGATCCCGTGAACGGAATCTCGGTCGACGCGTGACGCAGTACCGCGTATCGATCGGCCGATAACTCGGTGCGCCACAGTTCATCGGGCTTCTCGACATCGAAGGTCACCGGTTCAATGTATCGGAGCGACGCGTCAGGTTGATCGGCTACTCGTAGATGGGGCGCGGTGATTCCGGCAGCACCGGCGCGAATTCCGGCTGGTCGGCGAGGAGCCGGGTGAAGGCGGCCGCCAACCCTTCGGGGTCCAGGCCCAACTCGGCCAACAGTAGGTCGGGCCGGTGTTGTTCGAGGTACGCGCGTGGCGTGCCGAGGATTCTCGTGGTGGGGAACGGGCGGCCGAGGTCTTGGGCGCGACTGCGAAGCGCCGAGACCATCAGCGTGCCGGCGCCGCCGTGGCGTGTACCGTCCTCCACGCTGACGACGCGCTCGTGCGTCAGAGCGTCGTCGATCATCGTCGCGTCCGGTGGCAGGACCCGCACGTCATAGAGCGTGACCTTGGACGCGTCGTCGCCCATGAGTTCGAGCGCCTTGTACGCGGCCGGGGCCATCTTGCCGACGGCGAGCACACAGAGTGAGCCGTCGCCGCGACGAACCACGCGGGCTTCTAATCCGTCGCCCACCTTGCCGTCGAAGGGCTTGGGCAAGGTCTTGGGGAACCGTATCGCGGTCGGCGTCGACATCGACAGCGCCGTGGCGAGCATGCCGGGCACCTCTTCGGCCGTCGAGGGCGCGAAGACGGTCATATTCGGAATGGCGAGGCACAGCGCGATGTCAAGAAGTCCGTGGTGGCTCGGACCATCATCGCCGGTGACGCCGGCGCGATGAAAGACGAACACGACGGGCAAGTTCAAGAGTCCGACGTCCAGGTGCGCCTGATCGAAGGCCCGAGAGAAAAAGGTCGAGTACACCGCGACGACCGGCTTCAACCCGCCCATGGCCATTCCGGCCGCCGCCGTCACCGCGTGTTGTTCGGCGATGCCGACGTCGAAGAACCGGTCCGGGAACTGCGCCTGGAAGTTCAACAGCCCCGTCGGTCCAGCCATCGCCGCCGTGATCGCCACAACCCGATCGTCGGCGCTCGCGAGGGCGACCAACGAATCCGAGAAGGCCTGGGAGAAGGACTGCGGTGGCACCTCTTCGTCGTCGTGTCGGGGCGGCAGTTTGTAGTCGTGCATCTTCAGGTCGTCGTCGATGGCGGGTTCGTAGCCGAGGCCCTTGGTCGTCAGCACGTGCACGAGAATCGGTCCGTCCCACTGCGACGCGCTCTTCAACGTGTTTTCCATCGACTCGATATCGTGGCCGTCGATCGGCCCGATGTAACGCACGCCGAGGTTCTCGAAGAACGTGTGTGGTGTCACCATCTCGCGCACGACCGAGGTCAGTCCGTCGATTCCGAGGTAGGCGGCTTTTCCAACTTTTGGAAGATGAGGGACAGTTCGTCGCAGGCGCCCACGCATCGTGAGGTACGTCTTGTTGAGACGAATGGCCGTGAGTGACTCCGAGAGCTTCGAGATGGTCGGTGCGTAACTTCGTCCGTTGTCGTTCAAGACGATGACCACGCGCTGGTTCGAATGACCCAGATTGTTGAGCGCCTCGTAGGCCATGCCGCCGGTCAGCGACCCGTCGCCCACGATGGCGACGACGTGGCGTTGGCCACCGTGGCCGATGAGTTCCTTTCGCTGTTGCAGCGCGACGGAAAGTCCGTGCGCGTAACTGAGCGCCGTCGAGGCGTGGCTCGATTCGATCCAGTCATGTTCGCTCTCCGAACGATTCGGATAGCCCGAGAGACCGCCGCGCTGGCGCAGGTTCTTGAAGCCGTACCGGCGACCGGTCAAGAGCTTGTGGACGTAGGCCTGGTGACCGGTATCCCAGAGCAAGATGTCGTTGGGTGAATCGAAGACCCGGTGCAGCGCCAACGTCAGCTCGACCACGCCGAGGTTCGAGCCCAGATGACCACCGGTGGGGTTCGTGGTGACGGCTTCGATGATGAACTGGCGAATCTCTTCGCTCAATTGATCGAGCTCCTCGTAGGACAGATTTTGGAGGTCGGCGGGTGTTTCAATGGAGGGGAGAATCACACCACCAGCCTACTTTCGGCGCCTCGGAATGGCCTAGCGGCCACTGTGTCCCCGGTACGCTCGCAGGAATGACTACGACTCTGGTTGACCACGACGTTCTGCAACGCACCCTGGGCGAAGCGATGGCCCGGGGTGGCGAATTCGCCGAAGTCTTCGTCGAGGACCGCACGACGTCCTCGGCGATGCTGGACCAGCGTCGCGTCGAGCAGCTCAGTTCCGGGCGCGAACGCGGTGCCGGCATCCGCGTCGTGGTCGGTGACACCACGGGTTTCGCGCACACCGCGGACCTCACCGAGAGCGGCCTCATTGCGGCCGCGCGAGCGGCGGCGGCCGTCGCTCGAGACGGCGGCGGTGGCGTGCGCGAAATCGCCCTCGGACCGCTGCGTGACCACACGAGTCGCGCGACGATGCATCCGGGCGACGTTGACAAGGCGCGCAAGATCGAACTCATGAACCACGCCGACGACGCGGCGCGCTCGGAGGGTTCGTCGATCACGCAAGTGCAGGTCGCCCTGGGCGACTCCACACGACGCTTCGTGGTGGCGAACTCCGACGGCCTCTTCGCCGGCGACCATCAGGTGCGGACGCGTTTCAATGTGTCGTGCATCGCCACCGGCGACACGGGTATGCAGACCGGCTATCGACCGATCGCGGGCACGCGGGGATTTGAACTGCTCAGTCCTGACGCGGTCGCTGAGGCGGCGCGAGGCGCCGCGCGCCAAGCGATCACGAAGCTCGACGCGCGTCCGGCCCCGTCGGGCGACCTGCCGGTCGTGCTCGCCGGCGGCTCCGGCGGGATTTTGTTTCACGAAGCGTGCGGTCACGGACTCGAAGCCGACGCCATCCTCAAGCAGGCTTCGGTGTACGCCGGCAAGGTTGGACAGTTGGTCGCGAGCCCCTTGGTGACGCTTGTGGACGACGGAACCGTAGAGGGCGAATGGGGATACCTGGCCATCGATGACGAGGGCCGACCCGGGGCGCACAACGTGCTCATCGAGAACGGTGTGCTGACCGACTACATGTGGGACTACCTGCGTTCGCGAAAAGAGGGACGTGTCTCGTCGGGCAACGGTCGCCGCCAGAGCTACCAACACCTGCCCATGGTTCGTATGACCAACACCTACCTGCTCGAAGGTGAGTCCGACGCCGATGAGATCGTGGCCCAGACGCCCTACGGCGTCTACGTCGCCCAACTCGGCGGCGGTCAAGTCAACACGGCGACGGG
>CALGFJ010000058.1 GCA_937881055.1 uncultured Acidimicrobiaceae bacterium
CAAGGACCCCGACCCCGACGTTCACGCGGACGTCTACGTCCACGCCGACGCCCTTGCCGACGAGCACGGCGACGCCGACAAGGACCCCGACCCCGACGTTCACGCGGACGTCTACGTCCACGCCGACGCCCTTACCGACGGCAACCGCGACGCCGACAAGGACCCCGACCCCGACGTTCACGCGGACGTCTACGCCCACCTCGACGGTGACGCCGACCTCGACGCCGACGCCCTTACCGACGGCAACCGCGACGCCGACCTCCACACCAACACCGACGATCACCCGGACCGTCACGCCGACGCCGACGAGGACTGCGACGGTCACCCCGAGTCCAACCTCGACGGCGACCGTGACGCCCACTCAGACGTGGACGCCGACGCCGATCTCAACCGCCACCGCAACGCAAACACCAACCGCAACGCGGACTGCGACCGCCACGGCATCCCAGACGCCCACCGCCACGCTAACGCCGACGTCTACCCCGACCTGGACGTCAACCCCTACGCCCACAACCACGCCGACACCAACCCCAACGTCCACGCAGACGCCAACGCCGACGAGGACCGCGACGGCCACTCCGACTCCAACATCGACGCCGACACTCATGCCGACGCCTACTCAGACCTGGACGCCTACGTCGACCCCGACCGTCACGCCAACACCGACGCCGACGCCAACGTCCACCCTAATCTCGACTTCAACCTCGACGCCAACGCCCACGCCAACCTCTACGCGGACGCCGACTCCGACGGCGACAGCCACCCCGGCCATCACGCCAACGCCGACTCAGACGTGGACGCCGACGTCGACCCCGAGCGTCACGCCAACACCAACGTCGACGTCCACCCCAATTTCGACGTCAACTTCGACGCCAACGCCCACGCCGACGTCCACTCAGACGCCGACGCCGACACCAACCCCGACAGCGTCCTCGACGGCTACACCGACGCCAACGCCGACCCCGACATCCACGCCGCCCTCGACGCCGGTCCTCTCGAGCCTCTCGCTGAGCCCGACGTCGGTCATTGGAGGCTCCTACTCCAATTCGACAGGCACTGTCACGCTAACCGCTTCCGCACCGGCCGGAGGGTTCGCGGTCAACATCTCGTCCGACAATCCTGCGGCGACGATCTGGGGTGGAGGGAGCGTGACCGTCGTTCAGGGCGCCACGACGGCGACGTTCACGGTCTTGACCACTGCTGTCGGGACCGTGACGACCGCGACGATCACCGCAACTGCTGGCGTCGTTACGAAGACCGCGACCCTCACGATCAATCCGCCAACCCTCTCGAGCGTCTCCCTTAGCCCGACGAGCGTGACCGGTGGAGCGGCGTCATTGGGGACGGTGGTACTTGCGAGCGTCGCGCCGACCGGCGGCTTCTCCGTGAGCCTGTCGAGCGACAACAGCGCGGCAACCGTGCCGGCGAGCGTGACCGTGGGCCAGGGCGCTACTGCGGCGAACTTCACCGTCTCGACCTCTGCTGTTGCCACCGCGACGACCGCGACAATCACGGCGACCGTTGGCGCCGTCACCAAGACGGCGACCGTCACGATCAATCCGCATGTCCTCTCGAGTATCTCGTTGAGTCCGACGACTGTGATCGGCGGAACCTCGGCGACCGGGACGGCAACGATCTCGGCCAACGCGCCGGCTGGTGGCTTCGTGGTAAGCCTCTCGTCCGACAACAGCGCGGCGACGGTGCCGGCAACCGTAACGGTGGCTCAAAATGCCATGACGGCGACGTTCACGGTCTCGACCACTGCCGTCGGGACAGCGACGACCGCGACGATCACGGCGACAGGCGGGGCCGTAACGAAGACGGCGAGCCTCACGATCAATCCACCTGCCCTCTCGAGCGTCTCCGTGAGCCCGGCGGGCTTGACCGGCGGAACCTCGGCGACCGGGACGGCGACACTCGCGAGCGCGGCGCCGGCTGGTGGCTTTGTGTTGAACCTCTCGTCCGACAACAGCGCGGCGACGGTTCCGGCAACCGTAACGGTGCTTCAAGGTGCCACGACGGCGACGTTCACGATCTCGACGACTGTTGTCGGGACCGCGACGACCGCCACGATCACGGCGACCGCCGGGACCGTCACGAAGACGGCGACCCTCATGATCAATCCACCTGGTACGGCTGTGATCGGCATCGTCCGCGACGCTTCCACTGGGATCGCTATTCCGCAGGCGGTCGTCACCATCGCGGGTGCCGCGATGACCGCCATCACGGACGGCTCCGGCTCGTTCGTCCTTGCAGCCGCTCCTGGAAACTACACGCTGACCGTAACGGCACCGAATCTCCAACCCGCGACGACCGCATCGCTGACCGTAACGGCGGGCCAGACGACCGACGCCGGCACGATCTCGCTGGGAGCAACTCAAGGCTTCACCTTCGATGTCCGCCCTGCAATTGCATCCGGTACCGGAACGGCGACGGCGATGGTCTCTCTCGTCGCTGTCGCTCCGGCTGGCGGCGCGATCGTCACGCTTACGAGCGACAGTCCAAGCTTCGTGGTTCCGGCGTCAGTAACCGTGCCTGCCGGCAGGCGCGTCCTAACGTTCCCGGTCACGTACACCCTCGTTGCTTCGCCCACGTGGGTGACGATCTCGGCGACGAACGCAGGCGTTACGAACCAGGCGCACGCCACTCTCATGCCTGGTCCAACCGTCGTATCGGTGTCGCAGCCCGCTGAGTGGCCCTACCTCGGACCGGTGGACAGCATTTTCGGACCGGCCGACCTCGTGGGCACGGTCGCTCTGAGCGAACCGGCCCCCGCGGGCGGCCTTTCAGTCTCTCTCACCAGCTCCAGCACACCCATGATCAGTGTTCCCGCGACGGTTCTCGTCCCGGCCGGCGCTCTCCTCGTGACGTTCCCGGTGCATGCGGCCGCCGTGGCAACGACGACGACATCGACGATTACGGCATCGCTTCCAAACGGCAGCGCGTCGGCCCTGCTGACCGATACCCCGGCCGTGGGGCTGAGTTCGATCAGTGTCCCGCCGTATGGAACTACGGGCAAGTCGATCCAGATTAAGGTAATCCTGAACACGGAAGCGGATTTCTCCGGAAGCGTTAACCTCACCAGCTCGAATCCGGCCGCGGTACCAGTTCCAGCCACGGTGGAGCCGACTGGGTACCCCCCCCTCCAAGCCGTCACGTCGGTGACGCTGGGAGCGGCCTCAGCCTCGCCCGTCGTCATCACCGCGAGTCTTGCAGGCATGTCACGCTCGACGACGATCACGGTCTCGAACACCATCACACCACAGAGCGTTTCGTACTTATTTGGAAGTCTGAGCTTTTTCCTCACCGGCGCGCCCACGAATTGGGTCAGCATAAACTTCTACAGCTCGAACCCGTCGGTCGTCAGCGTGCCCGCAACCTCCACGATTCCGGCGGGCAGCAATTTCACGAGCGTGAGCGCCTCGGTCACTCCAAGTCCCTATGAGGCCTCGGTCGTCCTGAGCGGTGGCTGGTTCGGCCCCGGCCCCGAGGTGACGACGTCGCTCATCGACGTTCCCCCTTCGGCGGCTCCAGGCAGCCCCTCCGTGAGCGCCAGCGTGGGTAGTGGAACCGGGACCGTAGGCATAGGGGGGGCGGCACCGGCGGGTGGTGTGACAGTCCTTCTCGGCTCCACCGCTCCGTCCGTGATCTCGGTTCCCGCGAGCGTTCTCGTGCCTGCCGGAGCGAAATCGGCTTCCTTCGCATTCACGACGTTCCCGGTGGCGAGCGCCACGTTCGTAAGTGTCACCGCGACGTCAGCCGGCGTGACCGCAGCGCAGTCACTGACAGTCTCGCCTCCCAAGGTCTCCAACCTCTCCTTGTCGCCCACGAGCGTGCAGGGTGGAAACACATCCAGCGGCACCGTGACGCTCAACGGACCGGCGCCGGCGGCCGGGTATTTGCTGTCTTTAACTTCCTCCAACCCGGCGCTCGTCATCCCGCCGGCGACCGTGACCGTCCCGGGCGGCGCAAATTCTCTGAGCTTCCCAATTGCCACAGCAGGCTCGGCGACTACCGCGACCGTCACCCTCACGGCTTCGGACGGGGTCACGTCCGCGTCGGCGAATCTCACCGTCTCCCCGGCGACGATCGCGTCCGTAACGTTCAGCCCAAGCTCCGTTCAGGGGGGCACACCGTCCACCGGCACCGTCATTCTCAACGGTCTTGCACCCGCCGGCGGGGCGCTGGTGACGCTTTCGAGCGGAAGCCCGTCCGCGGCCACCGTGCCCGCGAGCATGACCATCCCGGCAGGTGCTCCAAGCGGAACCTTCCCGGTCACGACATATCCAGTGGTCGGGACGACGAACGTGCGTATCACGGCATACTTCACCGGCTCGCAGTACGGCACCCTCACCGTAACGCCTCTGCCATCCGCCCTCGCTTCTGTATCCGTGTCGCCGACGGTCATCAACGGCGGCCTGCCGGTCACGGGCCGTGTCTCGCTCTCGACCACCGCGCCCGCAGGCGGTCTCGTCGTCTCGCTTTCCAGCTCCAACGCGTCCGTCGCGGCTACACCCCCGAGTGTCACGGTCCCGGCAAATGCCACATTCGCCGACTTCACTGTCACGACCACCGGCGTGACGTCGTCCGCGAGTGTCACGATCTCGGCCATATACGCCGGTGTCACGCAAACCGCGTCTTTCACCGTGGCCCCGGCCATCCTCCAGTACATCTCTTTGAGCCCATTCAGCCTCGTGGGTGGTACTCCGTCCACCGGCACCATCTTCCTGATCGGAAACGCGCCAGCAGGCGGCCTCGTTCTCGCGCTCGCGTCCTCCGACACGAACGTCGCCACGGTCCCGCCGAGCATGACGGTCCCGGCCGGCGCAAGCAGCGCCACTTTCCCGGTCAGCACCAATGCCTCGCTCACGACCGGCAGTGCGACGATCTCGGCAACGGGCGGCTACCGCAACACGACCCAATCGGCCGTCCTGACGGTCACGCCCGCGCCAGTCGTTCTCGTGTCCTTCTCGCTGAGCGTGGCGAATATCGTGGGCGGAGCCCTCCCGTGGGTCGTGGGCACGGCCAATTTCAACGCTCCGGCGCCCACTGGAGGAGCTTCAGTTTCACTCTCAAGTTCTGACACGAGCGCTGCGTATCAGCAAGCGACCGTGAACATCCCATCTGGCTCAACTTCTGGGACTTTCACAATCTCGACGTGGGGCGTCGCGTCTTCTGAGGCCGTGACGATCTCCGCCACGTACAACGGCGTGACGAAGACGGCCTTGCTGACGGTCAATCCTGCTGCGCTGGCCTCGCTCGTTCTCACACCAACATCCGTCGGAGGAGGCGCGAACGCGAGCGCCACGGTGAATCTGAACGGTTATGCGCCACCCGCCGGGGCCGTGGTGACGCTGTCGTCTTCGTCGCCCGGAACGGCCGCCGTGCCAGCGAGCGTGACCATACCGGCGCGCGCACAGGGCGCGACCTTCAGCATCTCGACGACTCCCGTTTCCGTCTCGACTCCGGTCATCCTCACGGCGACGTACGTGGCTGCGAGTGTCACGGCGTCTCTCTCCGTCGACCCGTTTGGCCCGGCGAGCATCTCGATTCCGGCCACGCTGAAGGCCGGGGAAACCTCCGGGGGCGTTGTCACATTGAATGGCCCAGCGCCCGCGGGAGGAGTCAACGTCCAACTGAGATGTTCCGGTGCCGTGAGTTTCATCGTCCTCACGGGATTAAGCTGGTACGGGAGCTCGAGCACAGTTTCGATCCCGGCCGGCCAGATTTATGGGACTTTCGAAATGGTCGCGCCGTGGAGCTCAGCGGGAGGGACCGGCACTGTGTCGGCTAGCCTCAATGGCGTTACGAAGAGTGCGACGATGACCGTTACCCCGGGCACAGTGACGTTTTCGATTGACCCCTCAACCGTTTTACCTGGAGGCGGCGCCTCCGGCGTGATCCAGTTCGACGGTTTTCCACCACCCCTCTATGACGAGCCGTTTGCGGTGATCCTTTCGTCTAGCAACCCAGGAATCGTCCTTGCGGCAACCACAGCGTCGGCCTGCGTCATCACTCCGTGTGGCTCGGCCGGGGAATTTGGCATGACTACCCCATGGGTATTCCCCATCGTCGTCGCGCCCGACTCGGGCATCGGCGCAACGACGATCTCGGCTACGTTTCTGGGGTTCACAGCCTCCGCCCCGCTCAATGTCGTTGCCAAGACGTTGAGTGGTGTGGCGCCCGGCTGGGTTGTCGCTGGAGATTCGACTCCGGTCATTTACGGTTCTGGCTTTCAGCCGGGGAGCACCGTCACGTTCACGGGGCCCGTCTACTCGCTCACAGACTTTCAGAACCCGCTTTGCACCGTCGGCGAGAATTGCCCGTCTTCAACCCTCGCGGCCACGGTGGACACGGGCGGCGCCTATGCAGCCTTTGCGATTCCCGCGG
>CALGFJ010000059.1 GCA_937881055.1 uncultured Acidimicrobiaceae bacterium
TTCGGAGGTCGGACGAGCAAGGACTCGGACCAGATAGAAGTGAACGGCGTCGTCGACGAAGCGCAGTCGTCACTCGGCTGGGCCCGGTCGCTCGCCGAACCGGGTTCGCGACTCAACGAACTCCTCATCAGCGTGGAACGCGACCTCTGGGTACTGATGTCCGAAGTGGCCACGGCGCCGGAGAATCGACACAAGCTCTCGGCCAACAAGACGCTCGTGACCCGAGAGATGATCGCCCGCATTGAAACAGAGATTGACGCGCTCTCCGAAGAGATCGAGATGCCCAACGAATTCGTGGTCCCCGGTGAGAACCAACTCTCGGCGGCCCTCGACGTCGCCCGTACCGTGATTCGACGCGCCGAACGCACGGCTGTGGGCTATTCGCTCCCCGACTCCCTCGTGGTCGCCTACCTCAATAGGCTTAGTGACCTCGCGTGGACGATGGCCCGCTACGCCGAGGGTTCACAACACCGGACTTCGAAGATTCATCACTAGAAGGGATTGCATGGCCCGCACAGCTCGAATCTCTACACCGGACGAGGCCGCGACGCAACCGACGGTCGTGGTGCCCGTCGTCTTTGACGACGGCGCCGGGTACATCGCCGATTCCGTGCCCGCGAGCCTGGCCGGCCAGAGCATTCCGAGGACGCTCTCGAAGGAGTGGTGCACCAAACAGGGTCTCAAGCCCGACGCCGGGAGCGTCACCGTGTTGCGAACTCTGAAGGACACGAACTTCGCGTTCGTGAGCATCGGATCGTCCTATAACTCTCTCGAGAGCTACCGACTGGCGGGCGCCGCGGCGACGCGCTGTGCCAACGACGGGTCGGTCGCCTTCTTCTTGCCGACCGACGGCATCGACGATCCCCGCGACGTGGCGCAGGCGCTCGTCACCGGTGGTCTGCTCGCGTCCTACAACTTCAAGCAGCGCGACGCGATGACCACCTTTGACGTCGTTCCGCTCGGTTCGCCTCTGCCCTCGGTCGAGACCCACGACGACGTCACCGACGGGGCGCAGCGAGGCGAAGCTATCGCGAGCGGGATCAACTGGGCCAAGTTTCTCATCGATTCACCGGCCGGCTCGATGCCGCCCAAGGAGTTGGCTCGTCACGTCCAAACGCGTCTCGACGATGACGAGCACGTCACGGTGGAGATCTGGAACGAACCTCGGATCCGCGAAGAGCGACTCGGGGGACTTTTGGGCGTTGGTGAAGGCTCAGCGCAGCCCTGTCGCCTGGCCTACGCGACCTACGACCCGAACCCCGATTCGGAACTGCCCCACATCGCCCTCGTCGGCAAAGGCGTCACCTTCGACTCCGGCGGTCTGACGCTCAAGACCGGCCTAGCAATGATGACGATGAAGACGGACATGACCGGTGCCGCGATAGTGATGGCCGCGGTCTCCATCGCCAGTCGGCTGGCGTTGCAGGTGAAGATCACGGCTATCGCACCCATGACGGAGAACCTTCCGAGTGATCGCGCCACGAAACCCGGTGACGTGCTCACGATTCGAAACGGTATGACCATCGAGGTACTCAATACCGACGCAGAGGGTCGTCTCATCCTCGCCGACGGTCTCAGTCTCGCCGTGGAAGCGAATCCCGACGCCATCATCGACGTGGCGACGCTCACCGGTGCACAGCGCGTCGCCCTCGGCGACGAAGTGGGCGCGATCTTCGCCTCCACCGACGAGATGGCGGACCTCTTTTCCGTCGCGAGCGCGAGAAGTGGCGAGTTGTTGTGGCGCATGCCCCTCGTCGACAGCTACGAGGCGGCCATCGAGTCCGACGTGGCCGATATGAAGAACATCGGTAAGCCCGGCAATGGCGGGATGATCACCGCCGCGTTGATCCTCCAGCGCTTCACCGACGGACGACCGTGGGCGCACATCGACATCGCGGGCCCCGGCCGTTCGGACTCGAACCGCGGCTACACGACCAAAGGCGCCACGGCCTTCAGTGCGCGAACCATCGTCGAATTCCTCGAAGCCGTGGCCGAAGAGGCGTTGGACTAACGCTCAACGGGACTTACGCGTGACGCGCGACTCGGCACCGTGCGAGTGAGAGACGATGAAACGACGTCATTGCCGTCGGCCTTGCCGATCAACACCGTCGCGAAGAGGTCTTGGTCGACGATGCGGGCCCAGCGAAGTATCTCGTCCTCGCGGCGAAAATTGCCCCAGAGAGCGGCCTGCCACCCGCTCTCTTCGAGCAGCAACAACAGCGCCATTGTCGCCATGGCCGCATCGGTGTGCCAGTAGGGCACCGGCCAGTTCGATTCGTCGTCGAGTCCCGAGTGTCGCTTGTCAGATTCGCCGTAGCGCGCGACATATTCTGTACGGCGCGACGTCACGAGCACAACGCCGCCGCAACGTCGAAGTCCTTCAAAGCGTCGCGAGCGGGCGCGCCACTCTTCGTCGGTCGCCACTTCGAAGTACCCGCCGATCAACTCCGGTCCTATGGTGTGGAATCGGATGCCGGCGCTGTTGCCGGCGGTCGGGGCCCAGAGGGCTTCGGCGCAGAGATTGGACAGCCACGCCGATTCGACGGGTGTGCCGTCGAATGAGCGCACCATTCGTCGCTTGGCCAGCAGTTCACGTAGTTCCATGCGTCGGTTTTACCAGCATGGCCGAACACGAATGATGACTCGACAGGTAAGATTTAAGAACTGAGAAGGAGCGAACGTTGTCCACGCCTCGAGATCTACTGAACGCTGCCAAGGCCGAGATTAAAGAGATCGACCCGAATGACGTCGCCGCACGACTGGATCACTTCACGTTGCTGGACGTTCGCGAGCCCGAAGAGTACGAACAGGGCGCCGTGCCGGGCGCGGTCCACGTCGCGCGGGGCAACCTGGAGTTCTCCGTCGAGGGCCGCCTGCCGGATAAGGACGCACCGATCGCCGTCTACTGCGCGGGCGGCGTGCGTTCGGCCTTCGCCACGAAGACGCTCCAGGACCTCGGCTACACCGACGTCGTGTCGATTATCGGTGGCTTCAATAAGTGGAAGGACGAGGGTCTCCCGTGGACGACGCCACGCGTTCTCTCGACCGAACAGCGCAGTCGCTACCAGCGTCACCTCTTGTTGCCCGAGGTCGGTGAAAAGGGTCAGATGCGGCTCTTGGACTCCAAAGTCCTCCTGCTCGGCGCCGGGGGACTCGGTTCGCCGGCCGCGCTCTACCTCGCCGCCGCGGGCGTCGGCACGATTGGCATCATCGACATGGACGTGGTCGACGCCTCCAATCTCCAGCGCCAGATCTTGCATAACGTCGACCGCGTGGGCATGCGCAAAGTGGACAGCGCGAAGATGACTCTCACCGCGATGAACCCGGACGTCAACGTGGTGACCTACGACACGCGACTCGGCGCCGACAATGTCTTGGACATCATCGACGGTTACGACGTCATCGTGGACGGTACCGACAACTTCCCCACGCGCTACCTCGTGAACGACGCGGCGTTGGTGAAGAGGATTCCCGTCGTGCACGGTTCGATCTTTCGCTTCGAGGGCCAGGCCACCGTGTTCAACCCGTACATCGGACCGTGCTACCGCTGCATGATCCCCGAGCCGCCACCGCCGGAACTCGCCCCGAGTTGCGCCGAAGCGGGTGTGCTGGGCGTCTTGCCGGGCATCGTCGGTTCGATCCAGGCCGTGGAGACCATCAAGTTGTTGCTGGAGTTGGGCGATCCGCTGGTCGGACGGCTCCTCACGTATGACTCGATGGACCAGAGCTTTCGAACGTTCAAGGTGCGCCGCGATCCGTCGTGTCCGGCCTGTGGCGAAAACGCCGGTCCGATCGTGATCGCCGAGTACGACGATCTGTGCATGCCCCATCCCGTAAAGGTCTAATCACCGACACGATCTCGTAGGACGGCTTCTCAAGGCCCAGTTATTGGCGCGATTTGGGTATCAGTTCTACGGCGATCAGCGTCGCGCGTGCGAATCCGTCGAGTTCGGACCTCGTCAGTTCGTCAGCGCTGAACCATCGGGCTTCGGTGACTTCATCGAGATCGGGTGTGGGAACGCCCGCGGTAATCCTCGCGTCAAACAGTGTTTGAACGTAGGCGACTTCATCTCCATTTTCATATCGAAATCGAAATGCTGGACCGCCAAGAACCGCTCGGAGACCAGTTATCTCTAGTTGAATGCCGACCTCTTCGAACGCTTCGCGAAGGGCCGCTTCGTGCGGTGACTCATCCGGCTCAACTGCACCACCGATGAGCCCCCATGGTCCATCAACCTTGTTTCTCACGAGAAGCAATCTGCACTCCTCATCCCAGGGCAGAACGCTGGCCCCCGGTATGAGAATGAGTTCTGATCCGACCGCGGCTCGAATTCGCGCGAAGTACGGTGACATGCCCATCGCGGAATCCTACAAAGAAAGTGGATTTTGCTACTTCTCACTGACGAGGGCGCAACGTAGAGATACGCGTCCCCGCAGTTCTCGAACGACAGCGCCTATCGTTATCGATGTGACGTCAGACGAGCGCCGTACGGATTCGGGGATTCTCGTCCAGCCGGTCTACGACGAAACTGATCTCGACGGCTTCGACGCCGCCGCTCAACTCGGGCAACCGGGGGATTATCCGTACACGAGGGGCGTGCAACCCACGATGTACCGCGGACGACTGTGGACGATGCGCCAATACGCCGGGTTCGGGACCGCGACCGCGACGAACGCCCGTTTCAAGTTTCTCCTCGAAGCCGGCCAGACCGGACTTTCGTGCGCCTTCGACCTGCCCACGCAGATGGGCTTCGACGCGGATCACGTGCGCGCCGAGGGTGAGGTGGGCAAGGTCGGCGTCGCCATTTCCTCGCTCGAGGACATGCGAGACCTCTTGGCCGGCCTGCCCCTCGACCAAGTCACCACGTCGATGACGATCAACGCGACGGCCTCGACGCTCTTGCTGCTCTATCAGTTGGTCGGCGAAGAGCAGGGTGTGCGTGGTGACCAGTTGCGCGGCACGATCCAGAACGACATCTTGAAGGAGTACGTCGCCCGGGGCACCTACATCTACCCGCCGCGACAGTCCATGCGCCTCGTAGTGGACACCTTCGCGTACTGCGCGAAGGAGATGGCGCAGTGGAACACCATATCGATCTCGGGGTACCACATCCGTGAGGCGGGATCGACCGCCGTCCAAGAGATCGCCTTCACCCTCGCCAATGGCATCGCGTACGTCGAGGCGGCCCTGGCGGCCGGATTGGCATTGGACGACTTCGCTCCGAGGCTGAGTTTCTTCTTCAACGCCCACAACAATCTCTTCGAGGAAGTCGCCAAATACCGAGCCGCGCGCCGATTGTGGGCGTCGATCATGCGCGATCGATTCGGGGCGACCGATCCGAAGTCGATGACGTTGCGCTTCCACACCCAGACCGGCGGCTCGACGTTGACGGCCCAGCAGCCCGAGAACAACATCGTGCGCACGACCATCCAGGCGCTCGCCGCGGCGCTCGGTGGCACGCAGTCCCTGCACACCAACGGCTTCGACGAGGCGCTCGGGCTACCGACCGAACGAGCGGCGAAACTGGCGCTGCGCACCCAGCAGGTCCTCGGTTACGAATCCGGCGTCGCCGACACCGTCGACCCGTTGGCCGGTTCGTACTTCGTCGAGTCCTTGACCAACGAGGTTGAACGGCTGGCGCGCGAGTACATCGAGACGATCGACGCACGCGGGGGAGCGGTCGCCGCCATCGAATCGCACTTCATGCAGGACGAGATCGAATCGGCCGCCTACGA
>CALGFJ010000060.1 GCA_937881055.1 uncultured Acidimicrobiaceae bacterium
CGCTCAGTGAGCCGGCGATGGAGTTCGGGTTCTCGGCGTCGTAGACAGTGCGCTGGAGCATCTCGACGGTCGTGACCGGCTCGTCGGAGTCGACGTCAATCCCCAGAATCGAATAGAGCGAGCGACAGGTGGCGTCCTCGTCGTTGAAGGGATCCTCGACCATCCGGTGCACGTAGGAGTCGACGATGCGCGCGGTGTCGTCGGCGCGTTCGATGTAGCGACCGATCCAGTAGAGCGACTCGGCCAAGCGCGAGAGCATGCCGCGCTCGCTCACTGGTCCCCCCGTCCCACGTGGCCGTCGTCCTGACGCGGGCTGAAGGTGACGTTGCGATGTCGCTGGGCCGTCGTCACGCGCGATTCGCGCAATGGCACCGACTCGTCGTTCAGGACCCAGGTATCCTTCGATCCCCCGCCCCGAGAGGAGTTCACCACCAGTTCGCCCTCGCCGAGAGCGACGCGCGTGAGTCCGCCGGGCAAGACCCAGACGTCCTCGCCGTCGTTGATCGCGAACGGTCGAAGGTCGATGTGACGGGGGCTGACGTGATCATCGACCAGCGTCGGGTGCGTCGAGAGCATCACCAGACGTTGCGCGATCCAGTTTCGCGGTGTGGCCGCGACCGCCTCGGCGGTCTTGGCGAGTGTTCGTTCATCGGCCTGGGGGCCGATGATGATGCCCTTGCCGCCGGAGCCGTCGACGGGCTTCACGACGTAGGACGCCAGTGACGCCAGCACCTCGTGGCGGACGTCGTCGTCCTCGAGACGATACGTCTCGACGTTGTCGATGAGCGGTTCCTCACTGAGGTAGAACCGGATGAACTCCGGCACGTAGGTGTAGACGAGTTTGTCGTCGGCGACGCCGTTGCCGATCCCGTTGGAGATGACCACGTTGCCCGCGCGCGCACAGTTCACGAGACCCGCGACGCCGATGATCGAATCCGGTAGAAACTGCAAGGGATCGAGCCAGTCATCATCGACGCGGCGATAGATCACGTGCACTGGTCGCTCACCATTCGTCGTGCGCATGTAGGTGTGGTTTGATCGGCACAGGAGGTCCCGGCCTTCGACCAGTTCCACGCCCATCATGCGAGCGAGCAACACGTGTTCGAAGTAGGCGGCGTTGTGCACGCCGGGACTCAGTACGACGATAACCGGGTCGTTCACGTTCGGCGGCGCGGCGGCGCGCAGCGCCGCGAAGAGGTGGGCCGGATAGGAGTCGACGGGGTGCACGCGGTGATCGGAGAAGAGCGACGGGAAAGACTGCGTCATGGCTCGGCGATTCTCGATGACGTAGCTCACCCCGGAAGGAATTCGAACGTTATCCTCCAACACCCGGAAGTTGCCGACCTCGTCGCGCACGAGATCGATACCCGCGACGGTGACGCGAACGCCGTTGGGCGGATCCACGGCGAACGCCGGACGACAGAAGTGCGGACTCGAGGTGACGACCGAACGCGGGATCACGTGCTCCGCGAAGATGCGACCCTCACCGTAGATGTCGGCGAGGAACGCCTCGAGCGCGTGCACTCGTTGTCCGATCCCCCGCGAGAGAAGGTCCCACTCCAACGCCCCGATCAGGCGCGGGACCACGTCGAGCGGGAATGGTCGCTCCTCGCCACTGTGCGCGAAGGTGACGCCTCGTTCCGAGAAGGTGTGTGACAACTGCTCGGATCGTTGGCGAAGTTCCGCCGGCTGGTAGCGCTCGAGTTCGGCGAAAAGCCGCTCGTATATGGGACGCGGACTACCCGGGGCGCTGAACATCTCATTCCAGGCCGCCGAGGAGTCGTCGTCGAACACCATGCTCACCTGCGTCACGCTAGCCATCGCGGACAGTTTCGTCTGTTGCCGCAGAGTGAATTCACGTCGAATCACGTGTTCGAACCCATGAGTGACGTCAGACAACAGTCTCATCGAGCCTGGTCTTCGGAATGGAGCGAGACTGTACCTGTGATCGGCATGGAAGGGAACTCGCGCCGTGCAGATCCCTCTGACCTCGAAGCAGTGCTGGCACTTGACCGCGCTTCGCCCGTGGGTCGTGAGCGAGCCGCACTCTTAACGTCTCGCGTGCAAGCCGGCGAGGTCATCCTCTTTGAGAAAGAAGATCAGCTCTTGGGTTTCGCGGTGGTCAGAAAACGCTCATTCTTTGGTCGAGATTTCGTCGAGTTGTTGACGGTGACCGAAAGCAGTCGCCGTCGAGGAGTGGGTAGCAATCTGCTCGAAGAAGTCGTCAAGCGGTCTTCATCGGTTCGTATTTTCACCTCAACCAACCAATCGAATTCAGAAATGATCGGCTTGTTGGAAAAAACGAGTTGGCAATTCAGTGGGCAACTCCAAGGAATCGACGAGGGAGATCCAGAGTTGATCTTCTTCAAGGATGCGCTGTAAATTACTCAGTTCGCAGTAGCAACGCGGTAGGCGTACGAGCTGCCACACGACCAGGAATGGCAGCAACAAGATTGGCGAGGACGAAAGCGCTGACGATGATGAGTACGACGGACGAGACTGGAACGTCAGGACTCGGCACCGCGTAGATCTCGTGGGCGAAGAGGTCCCAGAGGAATCGTCCGA
>CALGFJ010000061.1 GCA_937881055.1 uncultured Acidimicrobiaceae bacterium
ATCACGACCGACGTCGAGCAGCGACTGCTCTTCGACCGCGCTCGAATAAAGGACGTCGACGGTAAGCGGGTGGCCATCGTGGACGACGTGATCTCGACGGGCGCGTCGACCGGAACGGCGCTGCGACTATTGCGCGGCGTCGGGGCCGAAATCGTGGTCATCGGTACCCTGGTGACCGAAGCCTCGGTGTGGCGGACATCGCTCGGTGATGACGCGAAGATGGTGCGTGCCCTTGGTTCGATTCCGGTCTTTCGACCCGATGGCACGGGTGGTCTCGTCGAAGACTGGGCCGGTTGAACCGAAGATGACGATGCCCCCGAGCCGAAGCTCGGGGGCATCGAGCACGTGACTACGACGTCGGTTCGAGTTCTTGTTGCTTCGTGACTTGTCGCGAAACGTTGCCGGTGACCTTTTCGAGTACGAAGTACACGAGCGCGGCGACGATTATGCCGGTCGGAACCGAGAAGTCAGCGCCGCCGTACCAGCCGGCCGTACAGGCGCCACTGACGTGATTGACGGCGGCGGCGCAGGCGCCACCGTAATGATTCGAGATCGGCGTCATCCAATGGAACGGGAAGTTGACCGGTGGGGGTGCCTTGGAGAAGGCGATAGTCGCGCTGACCATCCCGATGACGAAGGCGACGATCGAGTTCCAGTTCACGCCACTCCTGCCGACGTAGTAGATCCCGCTCTTGTCATCGCGCTGGAGTTCTGAAGCGCTGTAGCGGTACTTACGCATGATCCAGTCCATGAGATAGATGCCGAGCCACGGGGCGATCCACACGATGATGACGCCGACGAACTCCTTCATGTAGAGCGAGAACGTCGACTGGAACATTGCCCAGATCGTGAGCCCGCACGCGAGGAAGCTGTCCAGGACGACGGCCTGGTATCGCTTGAGCTTGAGTCCCATCGCCTGGAGCGAGACGCCCGAAGAGTAGAGGTCGAGCGAGTTGATGCCGAAGAGCTGCACGATCGCGAAGATCAGAAAGAGCGCGACGACCCAACTCGGGATGGTGTGCTGGATGTGCAGCGCTTCAAAGGGGTTCGAACCATTCCAGTCCGCCGACTGGGCGCTCGAGGAGATAAAGGTGAACGTGGCCGCGCCGAGGACCATCATGAAGATCTCCGGAATCGCCGTGCCGAGGAACATCCAGCCGACGATCGAACCCTTGCTCGCGTCGCGCGCCACGTAGCGGGTGTAGTCATTGCCGCACTCGGTCCAGCCGAGACCCGAAAGAGCGAAGGTGAAGGCCAGTCCGGCGGTGAACAGTTCCCAACCGCCCCCGAAACCCTTGAAGCTGGCCGAACCGTGCTTGAAGTCATAGAACGCCAACAACACGAAGATCGCACCAAAGGGAATGATCAACGCGCGCAGGACCTTGACCATCGTCGCGTGACCGAAGTACGGCATCACGGCCTGAATGGCGGCCGCGAGGATGATGTACGTGACCTTCAGACCACTGGACGTGTGGATGCCGGCCATCTGGGAGAGCACCAGTGCCGCGCCGACGATGAGGATCAGTCCCTCGGTCTCGAAACCCAACTGCGTTAACCAGTTGAAGAAACTGAGCAGGCGCGAACCGCGGGTGCCGAAGGGCGCTCGAGAGATCATGAACGCCGTCGTGCCGGTCTCGGGACCCTGCAAGGATGCGAGGCCCAAAAGGAAATACGAGACGTTGCCGATGATGATGACCGCGAGCGCCGTATAAAAGCTGAAGCCGAAGCCCATCAGGAGCGCACCGTAGATGAAGTACTCGACGTTGATCGAAGTGCCGGCCCACAGGGCGGCGATGTTGCGCGGCGTCGCCCAGCGCTCGTCTTCCGGGACGTAATCAATGCCGCGTCGTTCTACCTTGAAAGCTTCGTCGCCCACAGATCCGTCGTGAATTTCAATGCCTGTCGCCACTCGTGTGGTCCTCCCTAATAGATGGTGTGCACCTGATACGACCCCGTGAGGTGCTAGTCGTACGCGCCCAGTATGCCCGAATTCAATTGGCGAATGAGGCCTTCGTGACAACTTCGTGACGAACTTCGAGATTTAGTTCCTTCTTAGGCCCTCCCAATCACATCCACACACTCGTCGAAGAAGATGTACCTGTCTCGAAATCCCCCCATTCGAGACAGAAAGAGAGCATCATGACTCAGTCAACACAAGCACGAGTTCTGCGGCGAGTCGGTGTTTCCTCGGCGGCCGCTGTCAAGGTGCTCGCCAGCGGCATTGGCGTCGCCAACGCGTCAACCCTCCGGTTGAAGCCAGTTAGCCCGTCGACGACCAACCAAGCGAAAGACGCCATTACGAACGCTCCGCCACTGATGCCGTTCGGCGGTCCTGGTGTTAGCAGCGGTCTCGATGACATCGGTGGTGAAGTGACCGCCCTCTCGAGTTCTTCACTCACCATTGTCAGTCTTAACGGGACCCAAAGTACGTACGGCATCAATCCGTCGCCGGTCGTGACGGACCTTCGCGCCAGCGGCACCGAGTCGAGCATCGGCGTGGGCGACAATGTGCGAATCGTGGTGAGCTCCTCCGACTCGAGCATCGCCACTTTCATCGACATCGTGCCCGCGAACATCGCCGGTCGGGTCAGCGCTCTCAGCGATGACACGATCTCCGTGTCGGGACCCAACGGCATCACGGGAACGATTCAGGTCAGCGCCTCGACCACGTACTCGAAGAATCGTTCGAGCGCGACGCTGGGTGACGTGAGTGTCGGGACGTTCATCTTCGCCGAAGGTACCTTCGGTTCGTCACCCACAACCATTGATGCCGCGACCGTTGGGATAAGAGCGCCTCATCCCGGTAACGGTCCGGTCTCCGGACACGACGCCGGGCCCGGACCAACGGGTATCGGTACCTATTGGCACGCTCCGCCTGGGATGCGATCCGATATCGGTCCTCGTATGAGAGGAGCCGTAGCGAAGTAGCTCTCAACTGATCGATAGCGATCGACACCTCCTCAGGGCCCGGGTGGTCCCTCCCTACCATCCGGGCTCTGATGCAACAATTCGAATGTCCAGTCAGGACCCAGACGGCACCCCCTCCGTCTGGGTCCTGCGTCATTACTGAGGACTCTGAACACAGTTCGCGAGTGCGACGTCACGTTTTGATCGCCCCCGATGCCCTGATCACGGGGAACAACTCAGTGGATAACCGGTCGAATACGACCAAAATCCGTTGTTTTGTTACGCCCGACATCATCTAATGGGCCTCGCAGGACTTTCACAGGGCTCTCACAAAACGTGCCCTCAAGATTGATATGTCTTTGATCAACTCGACTCGAGACAGAGGGCAGGTCTCACGATGTTCCGTACCGAGATGGCAAAGGCGTTCAATCGTCCCACGTTGAACTCAGTGGCCGCTGAGCATCAAATGGTTGACCTCATGGGTCGCGAGTGGCTTCCGTTCGGCGATCCACTTTCCAGCGCAGATCGGTTCGTCATCTGCAGAACCGTGGCTCGCGACGGTTACGACTCTTCTGGGGTCCTGGAATCTCGCGACACTCTCTTCCCCTCTTCTCGCGTCCCTTTCGTCGCTGGCGACTTAATACTCAGCGTTAGGGCCAGAACTCTTGGTACGAGATCAATATTCGCCGTCACACCGAAGTGCCGTTCTCTCAGTTGTGAATGTGACCGTCATCTTCACAACTGCCCTCGACGCGGAATCGCGTCGAACAACCTCGATGGTCGTCACGAGCACGGCCACGTATGAGTTTCCCGGGGTCCGTGCGGCGTCGCCCTGCCGATCGGGCCCCGGGAATATAGCCGGAGGGGATTTAGCGACTGCACTTCTTTCCCGATGGGTTCTTGCTAAGTTGCGACCAGTAGGAGCGCCAGCACAAGGCCGGAGCTCCCGGGGGAAAGCAGGACAGAGATGTCATCCACGTTCGATCGTCGATCGTTCCTTACACACTCAGCCGCCACAATCGGTGGTGTCGCGTTGGCGGGCTCGGTCGTTGACGACCTTCTCGCCACCTCGGCCAGCGCCGCGGCGATCGGTGTGAATGCAGGAAAGCCCAAGCGTGGTGGGACGCTGACCGTCGGAACTCTCTCCGATGTTCCGAACTACCACATTTTTAACGGCTCACAAGGCAAGATGGACGCGTCTGGATTCTGCGTCGCCAACGCGCTCTACGACCCGCTGTTCGTGATGTCGGCGAATGGCAAGGTCGCGCTGCCGATGCTGGCGCTTTCAGCTACCCCGAACGCGAATTACACGGTGTGGACGATTGCTCTTCGCCAAGGCGTCACCTTCACCAACGGCGACCCATTCGACGCTGACATTGTGGTCGCCAACTGGGTCGCGGCTAACGCTGATCCCACGGTCGGACTGGCGATTAAGCCGATTATCCAATCGGTGACGAAGGTGGACAGCTTCACCGTGGCCTACAACATGGTGATTCCGTTCTCGGCCTTCCCGGTTTCCTTGGCCGAGCAGCAGATTGCCTACATGGCGCACCCCACTTCGTTCGTATCCACCTACACCGGCAACCCGATCGGAACTGGCCCGTTCAAGGTGAAGTCGTGGCAGGTGAACGTCGAGTCGCAGCTGACGAAGAACGGCAGTTATTGGAAGTCGGACTCCCACGGTCGTCAGCTGCCGTATTTGAGCAATATTCACTTCAAGACGATTGTTGACCCCGAAGCGCGCAATCAAGCGCTCCAGGCCGGCAACGTGGACATGATCCTCCAGCAGACCGGACCGCAGATCAATGCGTTCAAACACATGAAGGGTGTGAAGTTCGTCACGGACATCCATGCGCCGCGCGACCCGGGTCTCAACTTCTTGATCATGAACACGACGGGCACGATGAACCAGTACTTCGCGTGGGCCGGTGAATTCGCGCCGACCGTGCCTGGATCATTGCAATACATCTTGAAGGGTCAAGCGCCGCCGTTGCTGGTCCAAGAGGCCGACTGGGTCGGCACGATGGGCGCCGTCAACCCTTCGTCCCTCCAGTGGGACACGACCATGAAGCCGGTCGTGAACGACCAGAGCATTCGTCAAGCCTTGGCCATGGCGGTGAATCGCAGCACGTACTTCCGCGTCATCGACGACGGCGTGGGCGCACTGGCGGACGGCATCTTCCGAAAGAGTTCGCCGTTCTACAAGAACCCCGGCTACCCGGCCTACAACCCGACCAAGGCCAAGGCCCTCGTAGACGCCTACAAATCCAAGAACAGCGTCTCTTCAGTTGGCTTCGTCATGGACATCGTGGCCGGCAGTGCGACGGCGACCAAAGCCTTCGACTTCTTCCAGCAGGAGTTCTCGAAGATCGGCGTCACGATCACGCCTCGTTCACTCGTCCAGAGCACGCTCATCAACAACGTGATCTACGGCGAATACGACTGCGCGGGCTGGAACCAGTTCGGTGGCACCGACCAGTCACTGAACTACGTGTGGTTCGACTCGCAGTCGGCAACGACGTCGCCCGCCGTGGGTGGTTTGGGTATGTCGGGGCTTCCGACGGGAACCCAGATCGCCGGTGCGGTCAACTTCGCCCACCAGGCCGACCCCGTCGTCGAGACAGCGCTGTTGGCCGCTCTCGCCGCACGCCCCGGTTCGGCCGCGCAAAAGACCGCCTGGCAGACGGTGAACCGTCGCTTCGCGATCGAGATTCCCTACGTGATGCTCGACACCTTGGTCAACGCGTGGGCCGCGCGGTCCAATGTGCAGAACTGGGTCTCGGGAACGGCCGGCGACGGTACGACTCGATGCCTCAGCCCGGACGGCGATTCCGCGCGCTGGGACCAGATCTGGAAGAGTTAGTTTTTCGGCTACGAAGTATTGCACTGACGTAGGGGCGGCGAGAGCCGCCCCTACGTCACGTGTTCACACGCTTTCCGTGATGTTGCCCGTTACGTCGCGCCACCACCACAGGGTCGTCAGTCCGAGAACGGCCGAGACGACGGCGAGCAGGGTGAAGGGGAGTGCCGAGTTGATCGTGAAGAGGAAACCTGAAGTCCCGGCCGCGACGGCGAGCGCCGCGGTGTTCGAGGTCGCGTAGAGGCCCTGGCGCCGACTCAGTTCGCGATGGACCGCCCCCTGGCTCATCAGTGACGAAATGGACGGCGCCGACATGGCCGCGCCGATTGACTCCAGTGACCCCATGAACAAGATGAGGTCGTTGTTGTGAATGTGCGGATAGATAGAGAGGAAGACCGCCCCGTTCAACAATCCGACGAGGGCGACGTAGCGGCGATTGGCGTGATCGGCCAACCATCCACCGATACCACTGAGCGCAACAAAGGGGAGACAGAAGATTGTCCAACTGAGGCGGATCTGCAACGTTGAGGCGTGGTGCGCGTGCATCAACAGACTCCAACACGCTTCGTACACGCCGATGACGAGTCCGCCCGCGCAGGCCGCGACGAGCGCCCCCGTGAGTTGCGGGTTCCATTGCAACTTGGGCAACGGTGTCGGGTCGTACGCTCGGTCGCCGAGGTTGGTGCGATAGGCGACGATCGCGGCCACGAAGCTGATCATGCCCGCCGCGAAGAAGGCCCAGCCGAGGCTGTTGACCGACACCACGACGCCGGCGATCGGACCGAGCGCGAGGCCGAGCAGTTGGGCGGCGATGATGCGCGAGACCGCGCGACCCCGTTCGCTCTCGGAAAAAAGAGCCGCCACGGCGGACATCGACGCCACTTCGATCGCGCCGGCCGAGGCGCCTTGGACGGCGCGCGCGAGGGCGAACCACGGCGCCGAGATGGGCAAGAGATACGTGGTGCTCGCGATGCCGTAGGCGACGAGACTGTAAATCAGAACGGGACGTCGACCGAATCGATCGGCGAGTCGTCCGAGAAAGAACTGGGTGACGACGCCCGCCACGAAGAACGACGCCATGATGAACCCAATCACGGTGGGCACGCCGCCGCGGTGCTCGAGGAAGAGCGGCAGCAACGGGAGCCCTAGCGTGGCGCCCATCCACTGGATCGCCACGATGATCGTGAGGCGGCGCAGGGTCTGCCGTGGAGTGCTCGGGGTCACCGCACAACGCTACTCACGCCGTGTCACCGCGCGAACTCCGTACGCCGTCGTCGGAGGCCCTGAAGATCCCCTACAGCGATCCGCATTCGATCAAAACCAAGACACCGAGGCCGAAGTACAGCCACGGCAAAAACGACGGCGCGTGTTTCGTGCCCCACGCGACGATGCGGGGATGTTTCGTGATGCGCTGCGCGCCGACGACGAACAACAGCTCCAGCGCGGCGAAAACGACGACGGTCACGACGGCGTGGGCGATACCGTCGGCGCGAAGCAGGGGGATCCACACGGCGAGATTGTCCCCGCCCAGGGCCAGAGTCGTGACGAACGTCGTGAGCGCTCCCCGGCGAAAGATCTCATTAGGGGCATTGCTGCGGTGGCGCCACGCGTGCCACGCCAGCGCCCATGGTGCGAGACACAGAAGTCCGACCCACGGCAACGGAATCGGTGTGAGCAGTGAACCGATGCCGCCGGCCAGTACGAGCAGTGCCGCGACGCCGAGCGCTTGTGCGTAGCTCACTCGACGAACACGCTTCTCTTCCGTGACGATCAATTGCGCGGCGAAGGCGAAGAAATTGTCGAACATCGTGCCGAGATAGGCGAGGACGGCCACGACGATGACACTGAGTATCGTGTGCACGCGTTGACCTTACCTGACGGTCGAAAAACGAGAAATGAAGCACAGTAGGCTGTCAACGATGATTCGTCAGGTCTTACCCCCGAGTGTCGAGCAGATCGAAGCGGCGCGCCGCGTCATCGCCGATCACCTCGTGCCCACACCGACGATCACTCTGTCGCTCCGTGGTCGACCGGTTCTCGTCAAGATGGAGAGCTTGCAGCCCACGGGATCGTTCAAGGTCCGAGGCGCGTTGGCCGCCGTGGACGCCTCGCGCCGCGGCGATCCGAACGGTGCGGTCATCACCGCGTCGGCTGGCAATCACGGACTCGGTATCGCGTACGCGTCATCGGTGCTCGGTGTTCCGGCCACTGTCGTGGTCCCGGAGAACGCGTCGGCCGCCAAAGTCAAGAAGCTCGGAAACTACATGATCGAGTTGATCCAATTCGGATCGTCTTTCGACGAGGCGCAGGTCCACGCACTGGCGCTCGCTGACGAGCGATCAATTCGATTCATATCGCCCTTTAATAACTCCGACGTGATCGCCGGACAGTCCACGGTCTTCGACGAAATACTGTTGCAAGCGCCCGAACTCGAGCACCTCGTGATATCGGTCGGCGGCGGCGGACTCCTTTCGGGAGCGCTCATCTCTCGTGACGCGCACGGACGCTCCGACATTCGCATCACGGGCGTTCAGCCGACCGAGAGCGCCGCGCTCTATCACGTGTTACGTGGGGCGACGATGGCCGAGGTGGAACACCGTCCGACCATCGCCGACGGGCTCGCGGGCGGCGGTGACGACGGTTCCGTCACGAACGACCTCATCGCCTCCCACGACATACCTCTCGTCTTGGTACCCGAGATCGAGATTCGTCGTGCCGTGCGTGAGGCCGCCGAGAACAACGGCATCGTGATCGAAGGTTCGGCTTCGGCATCGTACGCGGCGATAACCAACGACCTCGTCGACGACGCCACTTCGCGCATCGGATTCATCGCGAGTGGACGCAACATATCGCTTGAGCTGCTGTTGGAGATATTGCAAGAGCCTCTGGCCTGATCCACCGGGAAGCGCAAAACCTCGAACGGTAGTGTGTTCTCGTGGCCGCGTTCAAGAAATCCTCGGGAATCGCGCTCGCCGTTTTTGCCGTCGCCCTCACGACTATGGGTGTCGTGCTGGCCGCCACCGATTCAAACCCTTCGGGGATCGCGAAAGACCCGCTGGTCTTGAACGGGATCCCTCCTCATTCGGCGAGTGTGCTGATGACGGTGTCGAACGGACAGTCGTACAACGTGTCGGCGACGATCAACGTCAATTTCGACACTTCACGAGCGCAGGCCATCGTCCAGTTCCCTCTCCTCTTTTCTCAGACGTCGGTCGATCTTCGCCTCATCGGCGATCACGTCTACGCCGAGGCGGCCGACATCTCGTCGGGAAAGTGGCTCGAGATCAACGCTCGCCCGCCGTCGTTCTTCGGTTTCGCATTGGAGATGACGCAGCCGGCGTCGGACCTGAAATTGATCAAGAGTTTCGATCACGAGTCCGTCACGAAGAGTGGCTATTCGACGACGTATGACTTTTCGAGTAACGACGTCGCGCTCAGCAATGTCCTCGGCACGCCGAAGAAGACCGTGCTCGGTTCGTTGGACATCACCATTGCGACCGGGAGCGGGGGAGAAGTGACGGGCGCGACGATGACGTCGAGGTCGCGCCACGACATGAGCAAGGTCGTCTTCCGTGTGCTTTCCTACAACAAGCCCGCGCGGATTGCCGCCCCGTCAGCGAGCGACGTGAATCCCCTCAAGGTCTCCTCGCTTCGCCAACTGTTCTCCTCGACTTCAATCGCCACGTTGCTGTTACCCGACAATCTCTCGTCGTTGGGTCAAGGGACCGCGCAGGTAAGTTGAGCCCCGTCAGCGTCAGCCCCGAGCCTCGATGGCCCGCGTCGCTCGCCCTCGTCGTGTGCGTCGCGCTGTACGTGGTGTTGCCCAATCGACTCGTCGTGGGGCCGCACTGGCTCCTCCCGGTCCTCGTGGCCCTTCCGCTCGGCCCGCTGTCGGCGAGGAAGCATCGCCACCCCAACGAGAGCCCGTGGATACGACACGCCACGATCGGCCTCATCGCGTTGGTCACGCTCGCCAACGTCACGTCGATGGTGCTGTTAGTGCACCACCTGCTGGTGACCCATCTGTCCCAGGGACGTCCGTTGATCTACTCGGCGGTCGCGGTGTGGCTGACGAACGTCATCGTGTACGGACTGTGGTTCTGGGAGGTCGACCGTGGCGGTCCCCATCGTCGTGCCTCGGGCGCGAAGCTACTGCCCGACCTGCAGTTCCCCCAGATGGAGAATCCGCAATTGGCGCCCGAACACTGGCGACCTCGTTTCACCGACTACCTCTACACCTCGCTCGCCAACGGCACGAGTTTCGCGCCCGCGGACGCGATGCCGCTCACGTTGCGGATGAAGGTGCTGTTCACGACGGAGTCGATCGTGTCGCTCGTCACGATCGCCGTGGTCGCGGCGCGCGCGGTCAACATCCTGCACTAGGCGCCTTAATCGACGAGGCGATCGAGCCACCGACTGGCGCGACTGACGCGGTCGTGCTTCGATTCGACGCGGTCGGCCCAGGAGGCCAGCGACAGTCCCGCATTGATGCCGATCCAGCGAAACGGTTCGAACTCCCATTTGCGTCCAATGCGTTGCACGAACGGCAGGCGAGTGCAGTCGCTCTCGGTGTCCGGACTCGTGATCAGATCGGCGAGCGCCGTCGCCGCCACGTGGCTGAGGACGACGCCATCGCCGGTGTAGCCACCGGCGGACGCGAGGCCCGAGTCGTAGTCGACGCACGCGAACGGCGAATGGTCGCGCGCCATGGCCAGCGGGCCACCCCACGCGTGGGTGATCGAGCCCTCCATCATCGGGAAGAATTCTCGCAGGGTCGCCTCCAGTTTCTCGAAGACCTTCTGATTCGAGTCGAATCTCGTCTCCACTGACGATCCGAAGTGGTACGGCGCACCGCGGCCGCCAAAAGCGATTCGGTCATCGCTCGTTCGCTGGCCGTAGATGATGAGGTGGCGATCGTCGGCGAAGGTCTCGTAGTGGGCGAAGCCGACGTCATCCCAGAAATCCTTCGACAGTGGTTCCGTCGCGATCATCAGCGAGTAAAGCGGGACGACCGTTCGACGTTCGTGCGGCAGGTTGGGCGTGAATCCTTCGGTCGCTCGCACCACGAAGTCGGCGTGGACGGTCGCACCCACCGTGATGACTTCGGCTCGGCGATCGTAACGCCCGGGGATAATTCGCGTGACCGTGGTGTTCTCGAAGATCATCGCGCCGAGACGTTCGTTGACGTCACTGAGGCCCCGCACGAGACGGGCCGGGTCGATTCGAGCACAGTGTGGCGAGAACTGAGCGCCGAGTGCGCCCGCCACGCGACCGTGCGCGTCGAGGTCGGTTCCCTCGATCCAGCTGAGATCGTGCGCCCCGATTCCGACGTCGCGGGCCGACGAGATCTCCTGTGTGAGTCGTGCCACTTGGACCTCGCTCCGCGCGAAGTTCATCGTGCCGCCGTGAACGTAGCGCGCGTCGATGCCGTCACTTCTCGTCGAGGAACCGAGTTCGACGACGGCGTCTTGGAGAACGCGACGCTGATGATCGAAGGACTCGTGGCCGTAGCGCCCGATGACGCTCGCGTTGCTCATCGGGAAGAGCCCCGACGCCCAGCCGCCGTTGCGGCCCGACGCGCCGAAACCGCAGACCTCTTTCTCGAGGACCGCGATGCGCAGCGAGGCGTCACGACGAAGGAGTTCTCGCGCGGTCCAGAGACCAGTGAAGCCACCGCCAATGATCGCCACGTCGACGTCGAGATGGTGTTGCAGCGCCGCTCGGGGCGTGACCGCCTGCTCGAGGGATGACCACCACAGTGACTGCGATGGCACGATCAGATGAACTTGACGGCTCCGGTGAAAACCTCACGCATGGTGCCGACCATGAAATCAATGTCGGCCCGCGTCGAGATGAGCGGCGGCGCGAGTTGTACGACGGGGTCGCCCCGGTCGTCCGAACGACAGATGAGCCCGCGTCGGAACATCTCGGGTGACACGTAGCCGCGAAGGAGACGTTCCGCGTCCTCGCCGGCCCACGTTTCTTTGGTCACTTGGTTCTTCACCAGTTCCACGCCCCAGAAGTATCCGGTGCCGCGTACGTCGCCGACGATCGGGATGTCCTTCAGATTCAACAGGCTCTGACGGAAGTAGTCCTCATTGGCGAGCACGTTCTCCAGCACCTTTTCGTTCTCCATAATCTCGATGCTCTTGAGCGCGACGGCGCACGAGACCGGGTGACCGGACCACGTGAAGCCGTGGACGAACGACGCGTCACCGTGTTGGAAGGGTTCGGCCAAGCGGTCCGAGACGATCATCGCCCCGAGTGGGGCGTAACCGGCGGTGATGCCCTTCGCGCAGGTGATGATGTCCGGCACGTAGTCGTACTTCTGACCACCGAACCAGGTACCGAGTCGCCCGAAGGCGCAGATGACGTCGTCCGAGACCAAGATGACGCCGTAGCGATCACAGATCTCTCGCACCGCCTGCCAATAGTTCGGCGGGGGAGTGAAGCAACCACCGGCGTTCTGCACGGGCTCTAAGAAGACCGCGGCCACCGTCTCGGGGCCTTCGCGAAGGATTGCCTCTTCGATCTGGTGGGCCTGCCACATCCCGAAGGCTTCGAAATCGTCGCCGTACTGTTCGGCGCGATAGAAGTTGACCGCGGGGACTTTGACGGCGCCCGGGACCAACGGTTCGAACGGCTGTCGGTATCCCTCGAGTGAGGTGATCGTGAGGGCGCCCAACGTGGTGCCGTGGTAGGCGACGTCGCGACTGATGACCTTGTAGCGATCGGTGTCGCCGCGCATCTTGTGGTACTGACGAGCGAGTTTCCACGCGCTCTCATTCGCCTCGGCGCCACCGGAAGTGAAGAACACGCGATTGAGGTCTCCCGGGGCGAGGCTCGCGATCTTCTCAGCGAGCGCAATGGCCTTCGGGTGGGCGTAGGTCCACAGGGGGAAGAAGGCCATCGTCGTCATCTGCTCGGCCGCCGCCGCGGCGATGTCCGCACGACCGTGACCGAGCATGTTGGTGAACAGTCCCGAGAGGCCGTCGAAGTACTCGGTGCCGTTCGCGTCGTAGACCCGCGTCCCTTCACCGCGCACCATGATCGGGATCTCGGACTGTTCGTCGTAGGCACCCATGCGTGACATCTGGAGCCAGAGGTGGCGCCGCGCGCGTTCGGAGTAATTATGACTCGCGTGTTTCTCGTCCGTGAATTCAATTCCGTCGCTAATCGTTTCCAGCGTCACTTGGTCCCCCATACGTAGGTCTGCTTTGAAAGCTTCAAATACAGAAATGTTTCAACTTCCGTCACCCCCGGAATGCTCCGGATCGAGTCGTTCAAGAGGTGGACGAGCGCGTCGTCATCGACGGCGATGACTTCGGCGATGATGTCGAAGCTGCCGGCGGTCATAACGACGTAATTGGCTTCGTCGATCGAGGCGATCTTGTCGGCGACGAGTCGCACGTCACCGTGTACTCGAATACCGATCAGCGCTTCGCGACCGTAACCGAGTTGTAGAGGATCGGTGATCGCGACGATCTGCATCACACCGGAATCCTTCAGGCGTTGCACGCGACGACGCACGCCGGCCTCGGAGAGTCCCACCTCGGCCGCGATTGCGCCGTAGGCGCGACGACCATCACGTTGTAGATGGCTGATGATCTGTCGATCGATGGAGTCCAGGGCATTCGGCGCGAGCGATACCAGATCTGAGGTCAAGCGCTCAGTGCTCTTCTTCGTCTGACGAATTGGTTTGGTCGCTGGCATTGGTCACTCCCGGCGAAGCAGCCCAAGAGCCCCCCGCTGCGGATAGAGACAGTATAGGGGCATGTGGCGACGAAAAGAGTCGTTTTTTTCGTCCTAGGGGACTTATATCTTCAATTTAGGTTGCGGGGTCCCGGCAATCTCTGGCAGAGTGGCTCAGGGCATCGCCGACAGGCGGTCCGTGACTTGGAGGGGAATATGCGCCGTTTGGACAATTTTGTCGGGGGCGAGTCCGTCGCTCCGAAGAGCCAAAAGTACGTCGAGTTGATAAATCCCGCGACGGGCGAGCCCTTCGCCGAGATGCCCGTCTCCAACGCCGCCGACGTCGATCGCGCGCTCCATGTAGCGAACGCCGCGTTCCAAAGTTGGAAGCGCACGACGCCGTCGCAGCGCAGCCGCGCCCTCCAACAGATCGCCGACGTGCTCGAAGCGCACGCCGAAGAGTTGGTCGCCGTCGAAGCCGAGAACTGCGGGAAGATCATCGCACTGACGATGAGCGAAGAGATTCCGCCGATGATCGATCAGATTCGATTCTTCGCCGGTGCGGCGCGCCTCTTGGAGGGCCGCGGCGCGGCGGAGTACATGGAGGGCATGACGAGTTACGTGCGTCGCGAGCCCATCGGGGTGTGCGGTGCCGTGACGCCGTGGAACTACCCGATGATGATGGCGGTGTGGAAGTGGGCGCCCGCGATCGCCGCGGGCAACACGATGGTCCTTAAGCCCGGCGATTCGACACCGGCCTCGACGTTGTTGATGGCGCAACTGATGGCCGAGATTCTTCCCCCCGGCGTCTTCAACGTGGTGTGCGGTGACCGAGATACCGGACGGGCGCTCGTCGAGAATTCGATTCCGGCCATGGTCTCGGTCACGGGTTCGGTGCGCGCCGGAATGGAGGTCGCGTCCAGCGCCTCCCAGACCTTGAAGAAGGTCCACCTCGAGCTCGGGGGCAAGGCGCCGGTCATTGTCTTCGATGACGTCGATATCGCTTCGGCGGCCGAGAACATCGCGATCGCCGGTTATTTCAACGCGGGCCAAGACTGCACCGCCGCCACCCGGGTCCTCGCGGGACCCAAGGTGTACGGCGACTTCGTCGACGCATTGGCCGAACAGGCGAAGAACACCGTCATCGGACCGCCTGACAACGACGACGCGCTCTTCGGACCGGTCAATAACGTCAATCAGTTCGAGCGCGTCACCGGCTTCCTCGGTCGCGCGCCCGGACACTCGTCACTCGCCGCCGGGGGCCACCACGTGGGCGACGCCGGATACTTCATCGAGCCGACGGTGGTGGCCGATCTCCACCAAGACGACGAGATGATTCAGAGTGAGATCTTCGGACCGGTAATCACGGTGCAGAAGTTCAGCGACGACGCCGAGGCACTCGCGTGGGCCAACGGCGTCGACTACGGGCTGGCGTCGTCGGTCTGGACGAGCGACCACGGACGCGCCATGCGCTTCACGAGGGACCTCGACTTCGGATGTGTGTGGGTTAACACCCACATTCCACTCGTCGCCGAGATGCCCCACGGCGGCTTCAAGAGGTCCGGCTACGGCAAAGACCTCTCGATGTACGGCTTCGAGGATTACACACGCGTCAAGCACGTGATGCACAACATCGAGTCGTGAGGTTGGCTTCAAACGGTCGTGAAGTTAGTTCACACGGGGGCGCATCGAGTGACTACCGTGGATGAGGCCCCGAACAACAGAGAGGGTGATCAACGATGATCATCGGCGTACCAAAAGAGATCAAGACCGACGAATACCGCGTGGCGTTGACGCCCGCCGGTGCGAGAGAGCTCACCGGTGCAGGTCACCGAGTCCTCATCGAACGAGGAGCCGGCGTGGGCTCGTCGATCGGCGACGCCGACTACGTGGCCAATGGAGCCACGATTGTCGAGTCGGCCGACGACGTCTGGTCTGAGAGTGATCTCTTGATGAAGGTGAAGGAGCCCATCGCTCCTGAGTATCACCGGCTGAGCGCCCACAAGAACCAAGTCCTCTTCACCTACCTCCACCTCGCCGCCTCGCGCGAGTGCACCGACGCACTGGTCGCAGCCAACAACGTGGCCATCGCGTACGAAACGGTGCGACTCCGCGACAACTCGCTGCCGCTGCTCACGCCCATGAGTGAAGTGGCGGGTCGGATGGCCCCCTTGATGGCCGCGCACCATCTCATGCGTCCGGGCGGGGGACACGGGACGCTTATCAGCGGTGTGCCGGGTGTCGCACCGGCCAACGTCGTCGTCATCGGAGCGGGCGTCTCGGGACTCGCGGCGGCGACGATGGCCGCGGGACTTCACGCCAACGTGAAGATTCTCGATCGCAATCTCGAGCGACTGCGCCAAGTCGACATCCACTTCGATGGACGAGTACAGACCATCGCGTCCTCGACGCTCGCCCTCGAAGACGCGTGCCTCGACGCCGACATCGTGATCGGTGCCGTGCTGGTGGTGGGGGCGAAGGCGCCCAAGCTCGTGAGTAACGATCTCGTGGCCCGGATGCGCCCGGGCTCGGTCCTGGTCGACATCTCGGTCGACCAGGGTGGCTGCTTCGAAGCGACCCATCCGACGACGCACTCGGATCCGGTCTTCGAAGTCAACGGTTCGATCTTCTACTGCGTGGCGAACATGCCGGGCGCCTTTCCGTACACGTCGACGTACGCCCTCGCGAACGCGACATTGCCGTACGCGATGGAACTGGCTCGCCACGGATGGCGCGAGGCGGTGGTCGCCGATGACGCACTCGCCGAAGGCGTCAACGTCGTCGAAGGCGACGTCACCTACGGCCCCGTCGCCGAGTCACTCGGCGTGCCCTTCAGTCCACTACGCTCGCTCTTATAATTGACGGCGGCGCGACGGGCGTAGTGGCCGTGTGTACGACTCTTTTATCTAGCGCTGCACGGGGGAATTAATGTCGGACGCTTCAGTGAGTCACGTCGTGCACGCTGAAACACCCGATCCGCGTCGATGGTTCGCGCTCGTCGTGATCGGCATCGCCCAACTAATGGTGATTCTCGACGCCTCAATCGTGAACATCGCGTTGCCGCACGCCGCTCTGCCCAAGGCGCTCGGCGGACTAGCGATAGCCCAGAAGAACTATCAGTGGGCGATCACCGCCTACACCTTGACCTTCGGCGGATTCCTGTTGCTGGGCGGACGCATCGGCGACTACATGGGCCGAAAGAAGTCCTTCCTCATTGGCCTGCTCGGCTTCGCCGGAGCATCGTTGCTCGGGGGCTTCGCGCAGAATCAGCAATGGCTCTTCGGCGCGCGTGCCCTGCAGGGACTCTTTGGCGCCTTGCTCGCGCCCGCGGCGTTGTCGCTCATTTCTGTGACCTTCACCGATTCCAAAGAGCGCGCGAAGGCCTTCGGCGTCTACGGCGCCCTCGCGGGCGTCGGCGGAGCGATCGGACTCATCGCGGGAGGTCTCTTAACGCAGTACTTCTCGTGGCGGTGGTGCCTCTTCGTCAACACGCCCATGGCCATCATCGCGTTCTCTCTCGCGGTTCCGAATGTCCGTGAATCCAAGGTCGAGGGTCATCCGCACTACGACGTCCCCGGGGCCTTGACCGCGACGGCCGGCATGTTGAGCGTGGTGTTCGGCGTCTCCCATGCGTCCACGGACGGCTGGGGCTCGTCGAGCGCGTGGCCGTTCATGGCCCTCGGTGCCTTCTTACTCTTCGTGTTCTTCGTGATCGAGAGTCGCATCAAAGAACCGCTCTTACCGCTACGACTGATCACCGACCGTGTTCGGGCGGGCGCGTTCCTCGCTCAACTGTTCGTCGGACTGGGCCTCTTCGGGATGTTCCTCTTCATGACGTTCTACTTCCAGAACGTCGAGCAGTATTCGGCCGTGAAGACCGGTCTGTTGTTCATGCCGTTCTCGATCGGCATCATCCTCGCGGCGGGAATGACGAGCCAGTTGCTGCCAAAGATCGGGCCCCGTCCCCTCGCCACGCTCGGTAATTTGATGGCGGCCTTCGGGATGCTCTACCTCTCGTTCATCAAAGTCGATAGCTCCTACGTCACCGGCGTGATGCCCGCGATGATCGTCACAAGCCTTGGACTCGGAATGGCGTTCGTGTCGATCGCCTCCACGGCCCTGTTCAACGTACGGCCCCAAGACACCGGCGCCGCGTCCGCCGTACTGACGACCTCCCAACAGATCGGCGGCTCTTTCGGTACCGCGATCGCCAACACAATCGTCGTCTCCAGTGGAACCGCGTTCATGGTGGCGGCCCTGAAGTCGCACCCGTCGCTCTCGGTGAAGGCCAAGTTGCTGTTGGCGGCGACGGCCCACGTGCACGGCTACGACGAGTCGTTCCGCTACGGATCGCTGATGCTCTTCATCGCCGCGCTGGCGTTCTTTTCGCTGGTGAACATCGATCGACACCACCTCGGCCAACACGACGAAGCGGCGCCCGAGGTCTATCCGGCTTCGACGTAGGGACAGTGGCGACAGCCACTCTCACAACACGTCCCGCGAGCCAGGTGGGTGGCCGACGTCAGTACCATGAGTCCCGACGATGGATCGCGGTACGTCGGTTTGCCGGCGATGACCGCGGCTTTGTGGGCGGCGATGATGGCGTCATAGTCCGAACGCGACGGATCGCAACGACTCGGGTGCGGCCGAGGGACCAAAGAACTCACTGCGCCAAACTAATGGGGCCTACTCGTCGACCCGCAGTACGACTTTTCCAAATTTGCCCGGTTCCGCGAAGTACTCGTAGGCGCGCGCGACGTCTTCCAGTGCGAAGCTCTGGGCGACCGGTACGTGCAACTCGCCGGTTCGCCAACGAGGAATGAGCGTCTGACTCACGCGGTCGGCGACCTCACCCTTTTCTCTGCGCGACCTCGAGCGAAGGGTCGAGCCGGTCAGCGTCGCGCGCGTGCGCATCAAACCGAGAAGGTCCACGTCCACGTGACTGCCCCCACCACCAATACCGATGACCACGACGCGCGCGAACGGATTCAACAGCCCGAGGGCGACACTCAGGTGAGCCGCGCCAACCAATTCCAATACGACGTCAACCGGCCCAACCTCCGCGACCTGGTCGAGCGTCACGGTCTCGTCGGCGCCGCATTCGCGGAGCCGTTCGTGGTGTTCGCTCGTTCTCGTGACGGCGATGACGTGTGCTCCGAGTGCACGCGCTATTTGCACGGCGGCAACGCCGACGCCACCGGTGGATCCCGATATCAGGACACGCTCGCCAGCGCCCAGCTGTCCCTGCGTCACGAGTGCGTCGTGGGCGGTGGTGAAGGCTTCGGGGAACCCTCCGGCCTGATCCCAACTGACGTGGTCGGGTACGAAGAGCAGATGCTCGCTCGGCACGAGGCAGTGTGTCGCCTGCGCGCCTCCCCCGACGATGGCGCAGACTCGTCGACCGAGGAGCGGTTCGTGCACGCGCTCGCCGACCGCACTCACGACGCCGGCGAGTTCCATGCCGGGGACGTCGGCGGGCCAGCCTTCGGGAGCGGGGTAGTGGCCCGCGCGCTGCATGAGGTCGGCCGCATTGATGCCGGCGCCGCGGACAGCGACGATGACGTCATTGGGACCGGGATTGGGGGTCTCTCGCTCTTGGACTTCGAGGTTCCCATCGTTGATGACGACGCAGCGCACGCGGTCAGCCTACGACGCGTCGAGTTCGATGTCACGCCGTTAGTGTCACGAAGTGACCATCTTCGACATCCCAGTTCATACGCTCAACGGCGAGCCGAGTTCATTGGCTCCCTACGCCGGCAAGACCGTTCTCGTCGTCAACGTCGCGTCCAAGTGCGGCCTGACGCCGCAGTACGAAGGACTCGAGCGACTGCAAACGACGTACGAGGACCGCGGCTTCAGCGTCGTCGGTTTCCCGTGCAACCAGTTCCTCGGCCAAGAGCCGGGGACCGCGGAGGAGATCCAAACGTTTTGCTCGACGACCTACGGCGTGACGTTCCCACTCTTTGAGAAGATCGACGTCAACGGCGAAAACCAGAGTCCGATTTACGCATCGTTGAATCAAACGGCCGACGCCGAGGGCTACTCCGGTGACATTCGATGGAACTTCGAGAAGTTCTTGATCGACCCCAGTGGCGCCGTGCAGCGCTTTGCGCCGACCGTGACGCCGGACGACCCGATACTGGTGGGCGCGATCGAAGGCGCGCTGGGCTAGCCGAGTCCAATCGTGCGATGCAGTCGCACGTAGGTCGGCTCGAAACCGTAACTCAACCAGAAGTTTCTCGCGCGGCGATTCGTCACGCGCCAATTGGTCTCCACGTACTCAAAGCCGGCGCCGCGAGCGTTGCGAAGGGCGGCGTCGATCATCGCCGTAGCGACCCCCTGGTGCCGATATTCCGCGTCGACGGTCACCGCGCTCAGGTGCAACGTGTGTTCAAACGAGCCGCGGCGATGCGGCAGTGGAAACGTGATGCACTGGGCGACGGGATGCTCGCCGTATTGGACGATGTAGTGGTGCACTTCGGGATCGTCCAGGGTCTCCAAGAGATCGTCTCGTTTGCTGGAGTGGTCGAGGCCAATGGAGAAACTCGGACCGACCCGCTGGACCGCGTCGAGCTCATCGTCGAGGGCCACCGCGATCTCGATGTCGTCAACGCCACCTCGACGTAACGAGTATCCGTCGGGCAGTGCGTGATCGTGTCGGTCATCGAGTCGAAGGACACCTCGCATGTGCATACGCGCGAAGCCCATTTCGTACCAGGGCTGGGTCGACGCGATGTCGTCAATGGTCCAGACGTAGTGTTCGAGGGCTCCGTGTTCGATCCACGAAGCGCCGGCCGCGCTGTAGAGGTCGCTCAGGATGTCGGTGTTGTCGAAGGAGACGCCGTCCGGACCAATCCACACCCCGTTGCCGTAGGACTCGCTCTCGAGCAGTGCGCCGTAGAGGTGACCCACGACGGCGCCGTCGCGCTCGGCGACCCAGGTCTGGTCCGTCACGTCGCTAAGGGAATCAGTCAGTAGCTGCGTCGCGATGAACGGGTTGACGAGACATTGGATCGCGGCGTCTCGGGCCAATCCGTCGGCTACGCGAGTCACCACCTGATCGACGTCGCTCAATTCCAGTTGGCGAACGGTGATCACAGATCAACCTTACGTGTCGCGTGTGCCAAAGTTGCCGGGTGAGTATTGACGCAACGTTGTTCGACATGGACGGGCTCTTGATCGACTCCGAGATCTTGTGGCACCAGGCGGAAGTCGAAATCTTCGGAGCCCTCGGCGTGCCGCTCCTGGCCACGTCGACTCGATCCACGAAGGGAGTATTCATCAATGACGTCGTTGCCTACTGGTACTCGCGCTATCCGTGGAACGGCCCTAGTGTCGATGACGTCATCGCGAAGTTGGTCAATCGTGTGGGATCGCTGGTCGAATCGGAAGGGCGCCTTTTGCCCGGAGCGATCCGCGCCATCGACCTGACGAGTGAACGCGGTCCGGTCGCTCTCGCGAGTTCAACGCCGCTCGCCTTGATACAGCGCTCCCTCGAGCACTTCGATTTGTCGGACCGTTTTGCGTCGGTGCACTCGGCTGAGTTCGAGCCGTACGGCAAACCTCACCCCGGGGTCTTTCTCACCGCGGCGACCTCACTCGGTGTCGCTCCGACGCGCTGTCTGGTCTTCGAAGACTCCACCGCTGGCGTGATTGCGGCGCGCGCCGCCAGCATGAGCCTCGTGGCCGTGCCGACGCGCGAGGACCGCGGCGAGGTCGAGTACCTTCTGGCGGACCTCGTCCTCGACTCACTCGACGACCTTTCAACGGACTGGCTCGACGAGCAGTTCGCCTAAAGCTCCTTCGAGAATCGACGGGCCTGCGCATGACAGAAGACGCCGGCGGGGTAGTTCTCGACCTGAGTCCAACCGGTTGATTCATAGAGCGACAGCGCCTCGGGTTGCGCCGGTCCGGTCTCGAGGAAGAGCGCCCGATATCCGAGTTCTTTCGCGTGACGTTCGATCTCGTTCATGAGCGAGAGACCGATTCCCGCGCGGCGAAGATCCGGTCGCACCCAGAGGCGTTTCACCTCCGCGAAGCGCAGACCTGGTTCACCGATTGAACGAAGTCCGACGCCGCCAACCAGGTGACGATCGTGGCGCGCGACGAGGAAGAGCCCGTCGGGCGCGCGAAGCTCGTCGATGCTGAGGTGCGCGTTATCACCATCGCCGCCGTAGCGCTGTTGGAGTTCGTCGCTCGCCGCGTGCATAATGGCGAGCGCTCCGCTGGTATCGATTGATTCGGCACTAACGGCGATGGAAATCACTTGGACATCGTAGAGGTCGGACCGTACATCGTTGATGGTTCAGTACGATGTGGGGACTCATTGAAGGAGACTCGTGTTTCGCCCCGTCAGCGCTGAACTGGATTTTGTGGCTCTCGAAGAAGCCGAACTAGCCCGCTGGCGGGCCAATGACGTCTTCGCCCGGTCCATGAAGCACCGCGAGGGCGCCGAGCCATGGGTCTTCTATGAGGGACCACCCACGGCCAACGGCAAGCCGGGCCTCCACCACGTGTGGGCGCGGGTCTACAAAGACCTCTTCTGTCGTTACCAGACAATGCAGGGACGTTTCGTCGCGCGACGCGCGGGCTGGGACACGCACGGCCTCCCGGTCGAAGTCCAGGTCGAAAAGCAACTCGGGATATCCGGGAAGAAGGCCATCGTCGAGCAGGTCGGCATCGAGGAGTTCACGCGGTTGTGCCGGGATTCGGTCCTCACCTTCGTCGGCGAATTTGAGCGACTCACCGAGCGCATCGGCTACTGGACCGACATGGAGAACGCCTACTACACGTTCCATCCGGCTTACGTCGAATCCGTGTGGTGGCACCTCCAACAGCTCTTCGAGCACGGTCTGTTGTACGAAGACCTCAAGGTCATTCCGTACTGTCCTCGTTGCGGCACGGCGCTTTCGAGCCACGAGTTGGGTCAGCCGGAGGTCTACACCGACGAAGTCGACGAGAGCGCGTACGTCCGCCTCGCGATCACCGATGCTGACGCGCACGACCTCTCGGGCGCGACGCACCTGGCCGTGTGGACGACGACCCCCTGGACCCTGCTCTCGAACGTGGCGATCGCCGTCAATCCCGAGATCACCTACGGCGTCGTCGATGGCGTCGTCGTCGCCGCCGAACTGGTGGAGTCGGTCTTCGGTGCCGGCGTCACGGCGAGCGCGACGTTCCCCGGGAGCGACTTGGCCGGCGTGCACTACGAACGTCCGTTCAGCGACGCCGCGTTGCCCGACGACGTCGACGCGTGTTACGTCGTGCTCGCGGATTACGTCACGATCGACGACGGCACCGGACTCGTCCACCAGGCGCCGGCCTTCGGTGAGATCGACCGTCAGGTCGCTCGCGATCACGGACTGCCCACGATCAATCCCGTGGGACCGGAAGGGAGATTCACCTCCGAGATCCCGTGGCTCGAAGGTCGCGACGTACGCGAAGCGAACCACACCATCAACGACGAACTCGAGCGTCGCGGCCTCTTGATCCGCCGACTCGACTACAACCACTCCTTGCCGCACTGCTGGCGATGCGGGACGGTTCTCATCTACTGGGGCAAGCCCAGTTGGTACGTCGCGACGAGCAAGTTCCGCGAGAAGCTGCTCGCCGAGAACGCGACGATCGACTGGCACCCGGAGCACATCCGTGACGGCCGCTTCGGCAACTGGCTCGACAACAACGTCGACTGGGCGTTGTCGCGCGACCGCTTCTGGGGAACGCCGTTGCCGATCTGGCGCTGCCCCGACGATCACTTCACGTGCGTGGGATCTCTCGCCGAACTCTCGGCGCTCGCCGGACGCGACCTCGGCGACCTCGACCCGCATCGTCCGGCGATCGATGAGGTCGTGGTGCCGTGTCGCACGTGCGCCCAAGAGGCCCGACGCGTGGAACCGGTCATCGACGCGTGGTTCGACGCCGGGTCCATGCCCGCCGCCCAGGTCGGCTATCCGCACGTCGAGGGGAGCGCCGAGGCGATGCAGTTCCCGGCGCAACTCATCGTGGAGGCCATCGACCAGACGCGCGGCTGGTTCTACACCCTGCTCGCCGTCAATACCCTGGTCTTCGGCGCCAAGCCCTTCGAGCACGTGTTGTGCCTCGGCCACATCGTGGACGAGAACGGCAAGAAGATGAGCAAGTCCGTCGGCAACGTCATCGACCCGTGGGAGGTGTTGAACACGCGAGGGGCCGATCCGTTGCGCTGGTGGATGTTCTCCCAGGGTTCGCCATGGACTTCGACGCGCACGAGCCTGAGTGCCATTGACGCCTCGCTTCGCGAGACGCTCGCCACCCTCTGGAACACCTTCAGCTTCTTCACCCTCTACGCCTCCATCAACAACTTTGAACCGACGGACCCTGAGATTCCCGCGCCGCACAACCGCGCCGCGATCGACCAATGGATACTCTCTCGACTCGAGAGCGTGACGGCGACGGTCACGAGCGCGCTCGACGGCTACGAACCGCTCGGCGCCACCGACGCGCTGAGTGAACTCATCGACGACCTGTCGAACTGGTACGTGCGACGCACTCGCCGACGATTCTGGCGCACCGACCCCAACGCGCCGCGCTCGGATTCACTGGCGGCGCACGCGACCCTGCTGGAGGTCTTGCAGCGCGTGACCTTCCTCCTGGCACCGTTCTGTCCGTTCGTGGCGGAACGGCTGTACTCCGAACTATTCGACGTCACGTCGACGGACTCGGTGCATCTGGCCGATTGGCCACTCGGTGAACCGGAACGTCGCGACGTCGCGCTCGAGGAATCGATGGCCGTGGCCCGACGACTGACGTCGCTCGGTCGTGCGGCGCGTGCCGAGGCCGGGGTGAAGGTCCGTCAACCCCTCGCGCGCGCGCTCGTCTTCTTGCCGTCGCTCTCGGCGATGCCCCCGGCGGGCGTCGTGGAGGACGAGCTCAACGTCGATCACCTGGAATACGCGAGCGACCTCGCGAACGTGCTCACCTTCGAGCTGGTACCCAACTTCCGTGCCGTGGGACCGCGACTGGGAGAGGCCGTGAAGGAGTTGAAGCCGGCCCTGGCGTCACTCGACTCCGTGGCCGCTGCCGAGACCCTCGAATCGGGGGGATCGATCAGCGTGAGGCTCTCGTCGGGCACGTTCGAACTCAGCGCCGACGACATTGAGTTGCGAGTGAAGGGACAAGACGGGTACGCCGTGTCGCGTGACGGTGGCGAGGTCATCGCGCTTGACTTGACGCTGACCGACGAACTACGGCGTCGCGGTTTCCTGCGTGACGTCATTCGCCAGGTCCAAGACCTGCGCAAGAATTCCGGTTTCGACGTGGCCGACCGAATCGTGCTGCACGTGTCGGGCATCGACGACCTCGCCGAAGGTTTCGCGACGTTGGCGAGCGAGGTGTTGGCCGTCGAAGTGATCACCGGGTCGGGTTGGGGCGAAGGGACGTTGTTGGAACTCGACGACGACCGCGAGGCGCGGGCCTGGGTCGCGAAGGATTAACGCGACGCGTTGAGCTTCGTCAAGAGCGAAGCGAGCGTCACGCGTTCGCTCTCGGTGAGTTTCTTCGCGAGGCTCTCGTCCAAATACTCGAGGTGGACGTTGAGGGCTTCGTCCAGTTTGGCGTTACCGGCGTCGGTGATCGCCACGTGAATGGCGCGGCGATCACTAGGGCAGTTTTGGCGCGCGACGAGGCCGGCCTCTTCGATTCGATCGACGAGCCTGGTCGTGCCGCCACTCGAGTGGACGATGGCGTCGGCGATCTCATTCATCTTCAGTCGTCCGTCGGGCGAACGTCGTAACTGCAAGAGGACGTCGAACCAGGCGAGGGGGAGTTCGCACGCGGATTCCAACTCGAGGCCCAGACTCCGTGAGAGTCGGGCGTTCGTTTCGAGCAGCAGCCCGAAGAGTTGCACCTTCTCGTCACCGGAAGGACAGGCGCTGGTCTGGGAACTCATGGAAGAATCATACCATATTCTTAGTCTTACAATTACTGCTTGACAAGTAGTTGTATAAGCAAGTATACTGGTCCTAGCACGGTAAGTGCCTAGAAAACAGGAGATTTGAAATGACCAGTTCCCCCACCACCGAGATTGTCACCACCGACCTGCCCGCCGCGGGCACCTACAACATCGACGCGGTTCACTCAACGGTTGGCTTCGTTGCGCGCCACCTCGTCGCCTCCAAGGTCCGCGGACGTTTCACCGACTTTGTCGGTGCGATCACCATTGGTGACACACCGGAGAGCTCGAGTGTCGACGCGACCGTTCAGGCCGCCAGCATCACGACGGACAACGAGATGCGCGACGCGCACCTCAAGAGCCCGGACTTTCTGGCGTTCGAGACCTACCCGACGTTGACGCTCAAGTCCACGAAGGTCAGCGCCAAGGGCGATGACTTCGAAGTCGTCGCGGACCTCACGGTCAAGGGCATCACGAAGTCAGTCACCTTCGACCTCGAGTACCTCGGGACCGGCCCTTCGATGACCCCCGGCGTCTCGGTCACCGGATTCGAAGCGCGCGCGGAGTTCGACCGACGTGACTTCGGAATCACCTTCGGCAGCACGCTGGAGAACGGCAGCCTGGTCGTCGGCAACAAGATCGCGATCGAACTCGCCATCGAGGCGCACCAAGCGATCTAAGGATCACGGGTTGAAACGCCGGGGACGACGACGTCCCCGGCGTTTTGCTCGTTACGATGGGTCATGGCTGAAAACCAGAAGGGTAAGGGCGCCAAGTCCACGATCGGGGTACTGGGTGTCTTGGCCTCGATCATCTCGGTCTGGTGGTTCGCCCTTCGTCCGCGCCGCAAGCAACGCGATCAGTAGTTCGCCACCGCGTGCGGTGGGCGACAAGGTCGAGCGTTAGCGTCACGTGATGGCTACCGCGTCGTTCGCGCCGCTTCGTCACCGGAGTTTCGCCCTTTCACTGACCTCGTCGTTCGTCTCGTCGACGGGCACCTGGATGCAGACGGTCGCACTCGGGGTGTACCTCACGGAGACGACGCACAACGCGGTGTGGCTCGGGCTCTTGACGGTGTGCGCGTGGACGCCAGCATTGATCGGCGCGCCGTTGGGCGGTGTGATCGCGGACCGCGTGATTCGACAGCGCTGGATTCAGGCGAACAATTTCGTGATGGCCCTCACGGCGAGCGCTCTCGCCACGGCGGAACTGACCCATCACCTCTCTCCGCAGTTGGCGTGCTATCTCGCCATCGTCGAAGGACTTTGCTCCTCGGCGTCGTGGGCCGCGTGGCAGTCGCTGTTGCCGGACCTCGTTGATCGAGACGAGGTCTTCGCCGCCGTGTCCCTCTCGTCGGCGCAGTTCAATCTCGGTCGCATCATCGGCCCCTTGTTGGCCGGCGTGACGCTGGCCTTCGGATCGCCGGGGATCTGCTTCGCGATCAACGCCGCGTCGTTCGTCTTCGTCGTCGTGATCTTCTCATTCGTGCGCTGCGCTCACCGGCCCAAGCCGACCACGCCAATTCGCATCTGGTCCGAGACGAAACACGGCGCGAAGCGAGCCTGGTCAGTAAAGGGCTGTCGCTACCCGATCCTCGCCATTGGGACCGTCGCGCTCATCGCGAGCCCCTTCATCGCGTTGGTTCCGGCCATGGCGATCCAGACGTTGCACTCCGGACGGATCGGGGTGTCGTGGCTCGTGACGGCGCAGGGCGTGGGCGCGGTCATCGGGGCGGTGACGTTGCCGGCGCTCGCGCGACGCACGTCGCGGATCGCGGTGTTGCGAGGCTCGGTGGCGACGGTCGCGTTGGCGCTCGCCCTCTACGGGTTGGCGCCGACGTTGGCGCTCGCCGTCGCGGCCCTGGTCTTGCTCGGCGGTGCCTACGTCGGCACGTTGACGGGTCTCAACACCGCCGTGCAATTGCACGCACCCACGAGCGAACGCTCGCGCATTCTCTCGCTCTACACGCTGTCATTGTCGATCTTCTATCCGCTCGGTGCCCTCGTGCAAGCGGCCATCGCCAAGACGTGGGGCGTGCGTCCGGTCACGGTCGGGGCCGCGGTTCTGCTGGCGCTCGTGCTGGGTTTCGTGACCCTGCGGCGCCCGGCGTTCTGGCGCGAGATCGCCGTGACGCCGAATGAGCCTGTTGTTTTGCTGGCAGACTAGGGGGATGTCATTCACCGCAATCAATCCCGCCACCGAAGAGTTCGTCGCTGAGTTTGAGGCTCACAGCGACGCCGACGTCGAACACGCGCTCGCCCACGCACACAGCGCGTTCGAGGCGTGGCGGGGCACCCCGATATCGGAGCGCGCACACCTGATGATTCGAGCGGCCGAGCTGCTCGAGAGCGAGATCCCCGTCGTCGCCGAGCTCTTGACCAGCGAAATGGGAAAGACCTTCACCGCGGCGAAGGGCGAAGTAGCCAAGTGCGCCTTTACGATGCGATACTACGCCGAGCACGCCGAGGCCATGCTGCGCGACGAGGACGTCGCAACGAGTGGGTCGCGCAGTGGTATCCGCTACGACCCGATCGGCGCCGTGCTCGCGGTGATGCCGTGGAACTACCCGCTCTGGCAGTTCATCCGCGTCGCCGCGCCGACCGTCATGGCGGGCAACGTGATGGTCCTCAAGCACGCCTCCAACGTGCCGGGATGCGCGAAGTTCATCGAGGACCTCTTCACGCGCTCGGGATTCCCCAAGGGCGTCGTGACGACGCTCTTCGTGAGTCACGATCAAGTCCCGCGCATCATCGCCGACCCGCGCATCGCCGCGGTGACGCTCACGGGATCGGATCGCGCCGGTCGCTCGGTCGCTGAAGCCGCCGGACAGCACCTGAAGAAGTCGGTGCTCGAATTGGGCGGTTCGGACCCCTTCATCGTGGCGAGTTCGGCCGACATGGACGCGACGATTCCCCTGGCGGTCACCGCGCGGCTCCAGAACAACGGGCAGTCCTGCATCGCCTCGAAGCGCTTCATCGTCGTGCGCGAACGCGCTGAGGAGTTCATCGATCGCTTCGTGAGCGCGATGGCCGCGGTGCCGACGGGCGATCCCATGGACCCCGCGACGGTGCTCGGTCCGGTCGTGAGTCGCTCGCAACTCGACGAGTTGACGTCCCAGGTCGCCGACGCCATCGCCAAGGGCGCCGTCGCGCGAACCGGTGGCGCGCCGCTCGAGAGGCGGGGCTACTACTTCCCGGCGACGGTCTTGACCGGCGTACCGACCGACTCGCGCGCCGGCAGCGAAGAGCTGTTCGGCCCGGTCGCAGTCGTCGAAGTCGTCGACGACCTCGATGCCGCGATCGCCTTCGCGAACGCGACACCGTGGGGACTCGGCGGCGCAATTCACGCCACTGATCAGAAGGAAGTTGACGCCGCGATCGCCGGACTCGACGTCGGCATGGTCTTCGCCAACTCCGTCGTCGCCTCGATGCCCGAGCTGCCCTTCGGCGGCACGAAGGATTCCGGTTTCGGACGAGAACTGGGAGAGTTTGGCGTGCGCGAGTTCACGAACGTCAAGTCCTACTACGTGGCGTGACACAGTATTACTTCGATCACGCGGCGTCGGCGCCCCGTCGCGACGAAGTCGCCGACGCTATGGCGCGCTGGCAGCGCGGCGTCGTCGGTAATCCCTCGGGCAGCCATAGGGCGGCGCGTGACGCTCGACGGGCGGTCGAAGAGGCGCGTGACGATGTGGCGTCGTTTCTCGGAGCCAAGCCGGGCGGCGTCATCTTCACCGGCGGCGGTACCGAGTCCTGCGCCCTCGCAGTCTTCGGAGTGACCAGTCACCACCGTCGCACGCACGAGAACTCCGAGATCCTCATCAGTCGCATCGAGCACCACGCGATCAGCGACGCCGCCGAAAAGATGGCGCGCGACTTCGACGACGTGCGCGTGCGCTACATCGACGTCGACAGCGACGGCGTCGTAGACCTCGACTCGCTGATGTCGCTCCTCAGTGACGACACCGCACTCGTGAGCGTCATGGCGGCCAACAACGAAACGGGCGTGCGACAGCCGCTCGACGGCGTGAGTGCTCTTTCGAAGTCCATCATTCCCGGCGGCGTCCTCACTCACAGTGACGCCATCGCCGCGGCGTCTGGGGTGCACCTCGCCAACATGACCGCGACCATCGACATGATCTCGATATGCGCCCACAAGATCGGCGGGCCCGTGAACTCCGGCGCGCTGGTCTTGCGCAGCGACATCGCCCTCGAAGCGTTGATTCCCGGCGGGGGACAAGAACGCGGCCGTCGCGGCGGCACCGTCGACGTCGCCGCCGCCGTCGGGCTGGCTGCGGCCGTGCGCGTGACGATGAAGGAACTCGCCGACGTCACCGACCGGGTCCTCGACCTCCAGGAGAAACTCGTGGCGGCCGTGAGCCTGATTCCCGGATGTCTCGTCACCGGCCTGGGGGCGCTTCGCGTGCCCGGTACCGTTCACGTCACGTTCGAAGATCTGGCGAGTGACGAACTGCTCTTTCTCCTGGACCAAGAAGGCGTGTGCGCGTCGGCGGCCGCGAGCTGTTCGAGTGGCGCCGCGAGCCCCAGCCACGTGTTGGCCGCGATGGGCGTGTCGCCCGAGCGCGCACGCGGGTCACTTCGACTCTCGATGGGGGCCGAGACGACCGAAGCGGACGTCGATGCCGTCATCGCCATACTGGCGAGCGTGGTCTACCAATTGCGCGGCGAGGCATAACGGGCCCTGCGACTGGCAGACTAGGTCGGTGAAAGTCCTAGTCGCCATGAGTGGTGGGGTCGATTCGTCGGTCGCCGCGGGTCTCTTGATCGAGCAGGGCCACGAGGTCGTCGGGGCCACGCTGAAACTCTGGGGCGGCGATTCAGACTCGGGCTGCTGTTCGGTGGCCGACGTCGACGACGCGCGTCGCGTGGCCCAGATACTCGGCATCGACCATCACGTGTTCAACTACACCGAGGAGTTTGATCGTCACGTCGTCACGCCCTTCGTCAACGCGTACGCCGCGGGACAATCGCCCAATCCCTGCATCGAGTGCAATCGCCACATCAAGTTCGATCTGCTGTTCGAACGCGCGCGCCGGCTCGGTTTCGACGCCGTCGCGACGGGTCACCACGCTCAAGTGAGTGCGCGCGACGGGGTTCACTTCCTGCTTCGCGGGGCCGACGACCAGAAGGACCAGAGTTACGTCCTCGGCTACCTGACCGAGGAGCAGCTCTCGACGTTGTTGTTGCCGATCGGGGACATGAATAAGAGCGAGGTCCGCAGCCACGCCGAACGACTCGGACTGAGGACGTGGGACAAACCCGACAGCCAGGACGTCTGCTTCATCGAAGCGTCAAAGGGACGCGAAGTCTTTTTGCGCCAGCGCCTCGACCTGACCCCGGCGGTGATCGTGGATCGCGTCAGCGGCGAAGAGATCGGCACGACCCAGAGCGCGGAGTTGATGACCGTCGGCCAGCGTCGCGGCGTGCTGCCCGCGCGAGACGGCGAGCGCCGTTTCGTTTCGAAGGTGGACTTGAAGACCGGTCGCGTCGAGGTCGGTCGCCTCGACGACATCCTCATCAACGAGATTCCTCTCGACGCGTCGTCGCTCACGTTTTCTCACGCCGCGTTGGCCGACGGATCCGAAGTGCTCGCGCAGTGGAGCGCGCACGGCGTCGCCCAGCCCGCGACGTTGCGCCACGGGCGCCTGCGCCTCGAACTCGACGCGCCCGCCCGCCCCGTCGCCGCCGGTCAGTCCGTCGTCTTCTATCGAGTGAATGAGCCCACGATCGTTGAAGGCGCCGCGATCGTCGCGGTGTCGTGAACGCGGCCGAGCGCGCGGCCCGACTGCGCGCAGAAATCGCCGCTCACAACGAGGCGTATCACGTGTTCGACGCGCCGACGATTCCCGACGCCGACTACGACGCTCTGGTCCGCGAGTTGCGCGCGATCGAGGCGGAACACCCCGAGTTGAACGTCGAGGACTCGGTATCGCACAAGGTCGGCGCACCGCCGTCGACGCTCTTCACCCCGGTCACGCACGCCGAACCGATGTTGAGTCTCGACAACGTCTTCGACGTCGCTGAACTTCGAGCGTGGAGCGCTCGCGCCGCGAAGACCCTGGACGTGTCGTCCGAGGAGCTGGTCTTCGTGGTGGAACCCAAGATCGACGGTCTGGCGCTGTCCATCGAATACGTCGACGGCGTCCTCGCGCGCGCGGCGACGCGCGGCGACGGTCGCGTCGGTGAAGACGTGACCGAGAACGTGCGCCGGATCTCGAACGTGCCCCTGACGTTGTCCGGCAACGTACGTACTCGCGTCGAGGTTCGCGGGGAGGTCTTTCTCGCCAAGTCTGACTTCGTCGAGATGAACCAGCGTCAGCGCGAGGCCGGTCAAAAGGAGTTCGCCAATCCCCGAAACGCCGCCGCCGGAAGTCTGCGTCAGAAGGACCCCTCGATCACCGCGAGTCGCCCCCTCTCGTTCCTCTCGTACCAGTTGGTCGAACTCGGAGGCGCGTCATCGTTCACGCGTTACGTCGAGACACTGACACAACTCGCGACCTGGGGATTCCTCACCGCGTCCGAGACGACGACCGAGCTCGGCGCGACGGCGATGATCGCTCGAAGCGATTGGTTCGAAGAGCACCGACACGAACTTCGGTACCAGATCGACGGGATCGTGGTCAAGGTCGACGACCTCGCGCAACGAACGCGACTGGGCTTCACCAGTCGCGCACCGCGATGGGCCATCGCGCGAAAGCTTCCACCCGAAGAGCGAACCACGAGGTTGCGCAACATCGAAGTGTCGGTCGGTCGAACCGGTCGCGTCACGCCCTTCGCCGTGCTCGAGCCGGTCGTCGTCGCCGGGTCCACCGTCGCCATGGCGACGCTGCACAACGAGGATCAGGTGAAGGTGAAGGACGTGCGTCCCGGCGATCTCGTGATCGTGCGCAAGGCCGGCGACGTGATTCCCGAGGTCGTGAGCGCCGTGAGCGAACCGGGCCGTCGACGGAAGCCACGGTGGAAATTTCCGACGACGTGCCCCGCCTGTGGGAGCGTGCTCGAGCGCGTCGGTGACGAGAGCGACACCTACTGCGTCAATCCGGCCTGTCCCGCCCAACAACTCCAACAGATCGTGCACTTCGCGTCGAGGGGCGCGCTCGATATCGAGGGACTCGGTGAACAGCGCGTCGCTCAACTGCTCGGGGTCGGACTGATAAGCGACGTCGCCGACCTGTTCTCGCTCCACGTGCACGACCTCTCGGTGCTCGAAGGCCTGGGAGAACTCTCGGCCACCTCACTGGTCAACGCCATTCAAGGCGCCAAGACGATGCCCCTCAGTCGACTCCTCGTCGCGTTGGGCATTCGTCACGTGGGTCCGGTCGCCGCTCGTGAATTGGCCGCGGCGTTTCGTAGCTACCAACGAATCGAAGCGGCGTCGTTCGACGAACTCGCCGGCGTCGCCGGCGTCGGACCCGTCATCGCCGCCTCGGTCGTGGCGTACCTCTCGGAGGATGAGAACCGTGATCGCGCCCGTCGCTTCGAAGCCGACGGTCTGACGATGGTCGAACCGCAGGTTCGCACCACGCTCGAGCAGACGTTGGCCGAGCGCGCGGTCGTCGTGACCGGATCGGTCGAGGGCTATTCGCGTGACGGTGCCGAAGAGGCGATAGTGGCGCGCGGCGGGACGTCGCCCGGTTCGGTCTCGAAGAAGACGTACTGCGTGGTCGTCGGCGAGGCGCCGGGTGCGTCCAAGGTCTCGAAGGCTCGAGAACTCGGAGTCCCCATGGTTCCGGCGGGGGATTTTGAGATCCTGCTGGAGAGCGGTTCGTGGCGGACCCAACTCGCCTGAGTTCAAATCGGTAGGGTTATTAGGGACTATGCCAGCGCCTACCTTTGCCAACGGTCACCTTTTGGTCAACCGATATCGAATCCAGGAACTCCTGGGCATTGGCGATACGGCCGAGGTCTATCTGGCCGACGACCAGTCGCTGCAGCGCTCGGTGGTCGTGAAGGTGCTCTTGCCGCGTCTCGCGGGACACGAAGATGTTCGCCGTGCCTTCCGCGAACGAATCATCAAGGCCGCCACCCTCAGCCACTCGCACCTCGCGCGCGTCTTTGACGGGGGCCAGGAGTCCGGATCCATATTCATGATCTGTGAGTACTTGAGCGGGGGATCGCTCGAGGACGTTCTGTCGAGCGGACGCACGTTGAGCGTCGATGACGGCGCGCGCCTCGGTCGCGACGTCGGCAGTGCATTGGCCTATATCCACGAGAACGGCATGGTGCACGGGGCGCTCTCGCCGTCGAAGTTGCTCCTCGATGAAGAAGGTCGCGTGCGAGTGAGCGATATCGCGTTGGCGGGAATCGGCAAGGAGTACCGCGAACGCTTGACGCTCGACGACGTGCGGTTCCTCAGTCCCGAACAGGCGATCGGCGACCCCGCCAACGCCCGCAGCGACGTCTACGCCCTCGCCCTGATCCTCTACGAAGCCGTGACCGGCATCACGCCCTTCGATGGCGTGACGCCCGAGGCGGTGTTGCGCGCGCGCATCAACGCGACGCTGCCGATGCGTCCGGAACTCGGCACCCTCGACATGCTGCTCGCCCAGGCGGCCGTCGCGGACCCTCGCCTTCGCCTGGACGCCGAACAGTTCGCCAGTCGCCTCGGTGCCGTCGTGAGTGATTTTGCGCCGCTGGTGATCGCCCCGGTCGCGCGCGACGTACCGCTGCTGAGCCAGTACCGACCGTCCGAACCGCGCAACTCGATCGGTTTTCGACCTCCGTCGCCCGATCAGATCACGGGCGCGACCGCCGTCGTCTCTTCGCTCGGGCGCACCGGCGCACCGCGTCACGCGCGACCGGCCGACGAGTGGGTCGCCACGAGCTCGCCCGTCGCTCGGAACCGCAACCTTCGCGACGAATTCGATGACCTGGACTACGGGCGACTCCCGCAGTCTCGTCGACTCGTCTTTCTCGTGGCGGCGCTGGTGCTGCTCGTGGTGGCCATCGGCGGCGGCATCGCCTGGAAGGTCGGACTCTTCACCCAGAGCAATTCCGTACCGAACTTCGTGGGTGTCAACTTGGGCGAATACCAGAACGTCCAGTTCACGAGCAGTGCGCCGATCAACAGTTTGCGCTCTACCGTGAAGGCCGACGGATTCCTCGTCACCATCAAGCACGCGTACTCCGCGAGCGTGAAGACCGGCACGATCATCTCGCAGTCACCGGTGTTCAACACCGAAGCGAAGAGCGGCCAAGTGGTCACCGTCACGGTTTCTGACGGCGTGCAGACGGTGCGGTTGCCGGCTCACCTCATTGGTGAGACCTGTAATGCGGCCACCACCCAGCTCACCCGCCTGCACCTCGTCGTCAGGTGCCCGGCGTCGCAGATGATCGCGAGCTCCACGACCCCAGTCGGTCGCATCGCTCGCGTGGTCAATTCCGCCGGCAAGTCGATCACGTCGGCGTTAGTGCATTCGACGGTGGTCCTGGAACGAAGCACCGGTACGGTCGCGTCAACCACGACCACGACCGTCGCGACGACACCCACGACCACGACGACGGTTGCCGCCCAGACATTGGTCGCGGTGCCCAACGTCGTGGGCAAGAACGAGGCCCAGGTGCACGCGGCGATGACGGCTGCCGACCTCTACTACCACACGACCGGTCCCGGCGCCTCGGCAACGAATCCGACCTGGACGAAGGTGGTGTCGGAGAGTCCCGTCGCCGGTACGAAGGTTAAGAAGCTCTCGTCGGTGACGTTGACCGTCACTAAATGAGTCGCGGCTGCGACCTCTGTGAAGCGGCCGTCATCACCACGCGTTACTTCGAGGACGACGTCTGCTGGATCGCCGATTGTGAGATCTGCCTCGTACCGATGGTGGTCTGGATCAAGCACGACGACACGCCGCCGGATGACGTCAAGGATCGGCTCCGATCGGCCTTGCGAACCGTCGCCGACGTGGAGTTCGGCGACGGCAACTGGTCCTATGACGATCACATGCGCAACATCCCCGATCACTACCACGCGCATGCCCGGCCGCCCTATTTCTGGCGTCGGGGCCAGCAGCGGTAGCCCTCGGCATCGTCATTACAATCGAAACACCACAATCATTTAAGGGGTCACCATGGGTGCGCTGGACGGTCGCGTAGCAATCATCACCGGAGCTGGTCGCGGCATCGGGCGAGAGCACGCACTGCTCTTCGCCCACGAAGGCGCCAAGGTTGTCGTCAATGACCTCGGCGGCGCGTTGGATGGCTCGAGTCACGCCGCCTCGCCCGCCGAAGAGGTCGTCGCCGAGATCAAGGCCATCGGCGGCGAAGCCGTCGCCAATCACGACAACGTCGCGGAGTGGGAAGGTGGACAGCGTCTCGTGCAATGCGCACTGGAGACCTTCGGCACGTTGCACGTATTGGTGAACAACGCTGGGATTCTGCGCGACCGTGTGTTGGTCAACCTCAGTGAAGAAGACTGGGACTCGGTCATCAACGTTCACTTGAAGGGCCACTTCGTACCGACCCGCCACGCCGCGAACTACTGGCGCGAAGAGGCCAAGGCGGGACACCCGGTGAAGGCCGCGATCATCAATACGTCCTCGACCTCGGGCCTGCTGGGCAACATCGGTCAATCGAACTACGGTGCCGCGAAGGCCGGCATCGCCGCGTTCACGGTCATCATCGCCGAAGAGCTCGGTCGCTACGGCGTGCGCGCGAACGCGATCGCGCCCGCCGCGCGAACTCGGATGACCGAGTCCACGCCCGGTCTTTCGGATCACGTCGTGGCGCCGTCGGACGCGTCGGTCTTTGACACCTGGGACCCCGCCAACATCTCGCCGTTGGTCGCGAGCCTCGCGATGGAGGACTGCGACATCACGGGCCAGGTCTTCTTCGTACAGGGCGGCACCGTGCGAAAGTTTCAGAATTGGACGATGACCGCGACGCTCGAGAAGAACGATCGCTGGTCGGTCGCCGAACTGGCCGCGCAACTGCCCACACTGTTGCAGTGAGCGCTCCGCGCCCGGGGGCGCATGTCGACCGCGAAGACGCTGACGGTCTGCTCAACGCGCGCACCGATCCCGGATCGGGCGCGTTCGGCACGCTCGGCACCGAGGCCGGGAGCGATCTCAACTGGTTCTTCCTATTGCGTCATCGCGTGCAGGCGCGCGCCGAAGGTTCCTCGCGGTACCAGTGGTGGGTGTTGTGGTCACTGCTGGCCGGACTCTTCGCCCTGAACTTCACCTTCACCGTGTTCATCGTCGCGTTGCCGACGGTGGCCGCACAGTTCCACACGAGTGTCACGGTATTGACCTGGACGATGGTCGGGCCACTCCTCGCCTACGGACTCGCCGCGCCGATCCTCGGCAAGACCGGTGATATCTACGGGCATCGGCGCCTGTATCTCTTCGGACTCTTGGGCGCGATGGTCTCGGCGTTGTTGACCGCGCTCGCGCACAACGTCGACATGTTGTTGTTCGCGCGAACCCTCGACGGCGTCCAGGGCGCCGCCACGGGCACGGCGTCGGGGGCGCTGATCAACTCGGTCTTCGGTCGCGAAGAGAGAGTGAAAGCGATGGGCTGGTGGAGCCTCGTGGGGGCCGGAGGACCGGTCATCGGCGTCTCGCTCGGCGCGCCGATCATCGCCGCCTTCGGATGGCGCGCGCTCTTCTGGTTCCAATTGGTGCTGATCGTCGTCGCGTTTGGCGTCGTGTCAATCGTGCTGCCCAAGCGTCGGGGACTCGATCACGAAGAGGCCGAGAAGAAGGCGCAAGCACGGCGTGAGTTCAAGGAGATGGACTGGATCGGCAGTTGGTCGCTGTCGATCGCCGTGACCGCGCTCATGCTCGGCCTGTCGATCGGACCGAGCACGGGTTGGACGAGCGTGTGGTGTCTCGGCACCTTCGTGCTCGCGGTGGTGATGACCGCCGCGTTCGTCCATCGAATCCGAACGGCCGAGCACCCCTTGATTCCGGCCGAGTATTTCCATCGAAGAAATTTCGTGATGCCGATGGTGTTGCGCGGTGCGGCGAATTTCGCCTACTTCGGTGCGTTCTTCCTCTTTCCCCTCCTCATGGAACAGGGGTACGGCTACTCGATCCCGCACGTCGGCGCGCTTGCCATCGCTCGTCCCATCACGTTCTCGCTCTGTTCGCCGATCGCCGGCTACGTGGCCGTTCGCATCGGCGAACGCGTGAGTGCGATCGCCGGCGCCACGTTCCTCGCGGCGTCGCTCGGGTTGTTCGCGCTCTTGCAGCCGAGCTCGGGCACGTGGGTCATCGCGATCGCGCTCGCGCTCTCGGGGCTCGGCATGGGAGTCGCGATGCCCTCGTCGAGTTCGGTGATGGCCAATGAAGTGAAGACCAACGAATTCGGTGTCATGTCGGCCGCCCAGATGCTCGCGATGCAGGTCGGCGAAGTGGCCGGCATCCAAGTCCTCGAGACCGTGCAACAGGCCCTGGTTCGTCGCCGCGGGCTGCTGCACGCCAAGCCCGGACCGGCGTTGCTCGCGACCTTCCACCTCCCGTTCATGATCGGTGCGTGCGTCGGTGCGCTCGGGTTGTTCGCGTCGCTCTTCATACGTTCGATTCCGCGAAGCCGCAAGGAGAAGGCGCTCGCAAGCGACCGGTAGGCTCTTTACCTATGAACGACGACATTATGCCCGGCTGCGAGCCCTTTTCGTCCGCGGGAAATTCGATGGGTGTGCTGATCCTGCACGGATTCACCGGCAACCCGTACTCCATGCGACCTCTGGCGCAGCGCTGCGCCGAGGCGGGCTACAGCGTCGAGTTGCCGCGATTCCCCGGTCACGGCACCTCGATCGAAGACCTCGTGCCGCGCCGTTGGCCCGACTTCGTCGACGTCGCCCTCGGCGCGTTCGATGAACTGTCCGGACGCTGCGACAAGGTGGCCGTCATCGGCCTCTCGGTCGGCGGGGGACTCACGGCCCTGATCGCCGAGGAGCGTCCCGGAATCGCCGGATGCGTCTTCATCAATCCGATGCTGAAGGGCCCCGGCGCCGAATTAGAGCAGGGACTGCGGGACTTGATCGATTCCGGTCTCGAAATAATGGCGACGGACGGAAAATCTGACATCAAGAAAGAGGACACGACCGAGGCGAAATACGAAGGGTGGCCGCTTCGCGCGCTGCAGAGCGTCATCGAAGGCGTGGAGGACGTCAACGCCAAGATGTCGTCGATCACGGTGCCGAGTCTCTTGATCTCCAGCCGCGAGGACCACACGGTCGCGCCCGAGAACGGTGACGAGATCGTCGAGAGGTCCTCGGGTCCCGTCGAACGGATCTGGCTGGAGGAGTCGTATCACATCGCCACGTTGGACAACGACCAAGAGCTGGTCGAGCGTGCGACGATCGAGTTCCTCGCGAAGGTTCTGGAGTAATGCCCGGTCTGAAACGCGAAGACGTCGCGCACGTCGCCAAACTGGCGCGACTGACGATGAGTGAGAGTGAACTGGATAAATTCACCGTGCAGTTGGGCCAGGTCCTCGATCACGCCAGCGACATGAACGCGCTCGATCTCGACGGCGTCGTCGCGACGGCGCATCCCTTCGGACTCATAAACGTCGTTCGTGACGACGAAGTGCGCCCGGGCCTCGACCACGACGCGGTGATGGCGATGGCGCCCGACGCGCAAGACGGGCGCTTCGCGGTCCCGCGCATCCTGGGTGAGGCGCCGTGAGAAACGTCCGCGATACCGCGCGCGACGTGCAGAATGGCGACGCCAGCGCGCTGTCCGTGCTCGAAGAGTCACTCGCGCAGATCCGACGTCGTAACGAGGAGCTCAACGTCTTTCTCCACGTCGATGAGGACGGCGCGCGAGCCGCGGCGAACGCCATCGACGGACGAATCGCCCGAGGCGAGAACGTCGGAGCTCTCGCGGGGGTGCCGGTCGCGTTGAAGGACAACCTGTGCCAGACCAACATCCCGACGACCTGTTCGTCCAAGATCCTCGAAGGGTGGCGCCCGCCCTACAACGCGACAGTCGTCGATCGACTGCTCGCGGCCGGTGCGATTCCCGTCGGTAAGACCAACCTCGATGAGTTCGCGATGGGTTCATCGACCGAGAACTCGGCCTTCGGTCCGACCCGTAACCCCCTCGACACGTCGCGCGTTCCCGGCGGCTCCTCGGGTGGATCGGCGGCGGCCGTCGCGGCCGACATGACGCCGCTCGCCCTCGGAAGCGATACCGGCGGTTCGATCCGTCAGCCGGCCGCGTTGTGCGGACTGATCGGCGTGAAGCCGTCCTACGGTCTCGTCTCTCGTTACGGTCTCATCGCCTTCGCGAGCTCCTTGGACCAGATCGGTCCGCTCACCAAGACGGTCACCGACGCCGCCATGGCGCTCGAAGTCATCGCCGGCCACGACCCACTCGATTCGACGTCGCTCCCCGAACCGTCGCCGTCACTGGTCGCGCACGTCGAGGACGGCGTGGCGGGCAAGCGCATCGGCGTGGTCCGCGAACTCATCGACGGCGCCGACGCCGACGTTGTCGCCTCGGTCGAGCGCGCGGTCGAAGCCTTGAAAGAGGCCGGCGCGACGATCATCGAACTCTCGGTGCCGGAATTCCGATTGGGACTCAGCGCGTACTACCTGATCGCGCCGGCCGAGGCGTCGAGCAATCTCGCACGGTTCGACGGTGTGCGCTACGGATTGCGCGTGGACGGCGACGACGTGACCTCGATGATGGAGGCGACGCGCACCGCCGGTTTCGGCGAGGAAGTGAAACGACGCATCATGCTCGGCACCTACGCCTTGTCGGCCGGTTACTACGACGCGTACTACGGACAGGCCCTGAAGGTCCGCACGCTGACGATCGACGCCTTTCGCCGCGCCTACCACCAGGCCGACCTGCTGCTCGGCGCCACGACGCCCTCGGTGGCCTTCGAGTTCGGCTCGAAGACCGCCGACCCGATGGCGATGTATCTCTCGGACGTCTTCACGATCCCGAGCAACCTGTCGGGCGAACCGGCGATCTCGGTTCCCTTCGGGACCGGCGAGGCGGGGTTGCCGATCGGCGTGCAGCTACTTGGACCGGGCCGGAGCGAGGGGCAACTCTTCGCGGGCGCGCGCGTCCTGGAGATCGCGGACGGACGACCGTGACGATGCCCGACGGGTGGGAGATGGTGGTCGGGCTCGAGGTTCACACCGAGCTCAAGACCAACACCAAGATGTTCTGTGGCTGCGCCAACACCTTCGGCGCCGATCCGAACACGAACGTCTGTCCAATCTGTCTCGGGTTGCCCGGTTCGTTGCCGGTACTCAACGTGCGCGCGGTCGAATTGGCGATGGCGATCGGCACCGCCCTGCACAGTACGATCTCGCCCTCGACGTTTCACCGCAAGAACTACTTCTATCCCGACATGCCCAAGGACTTCCAGATCAGTCAGTACGACCTGCCCATCAACGCTGGTGGGTACCTCGACCTGCCCGACGGTTCACGGGTCTCCATTGAACGGGCTCACCTCGAAGAGGACACCGGCAAATCGACCCACCTCGGGGGCAGCGGTCGCATCCACGGGGCCGACCGGTCACTGGTTGACTACAACCGCTCCGGCGTGCCCCTGGTCGAGATCGTCTCGGGACCCGACATTCGAAGTTCGGCCCAAGCGCGCACGTACGCCGCGGAGTTGCGCGGCATCTTGATCGCCACCGGCGCCTCCGACGGGCGGATGGAAGAGGGCTCGATGCGCATCGACGCCAACGTTTCGGTGCGCCGCTCGGGCGAGGCGCTCGGGACCCGGTGCGAGATCAAGAACTTGAACTCGCTGCGCAGTCTCACGCGCGCCATCGACTTCGAGGCGGCGCGACAAGTCGAATTGATCGAAGGCGGCGGCACCGTGCGCCAAGAGACGCGTCACTGGGACGAGAACCTCGGTTCGACCTCCACGATGCGCGTGAAGGAAGAGGCCGACGACTACCGCTACTTCCGAGAGCCCGACCTCGTCGACCTCGCGCCGGACCAGGCGTGGCAGGACCGCGTTCGCGACGCGTTGAAGCCGATGCCCGCCGAGCGCCGTGCGGCATTGAAGGGTCGTCTCGCCAATCCGAACCCGGCGTTGCTCGACGCGCTCGAAGTGGTGATCGACCTGGGCCTCGACTCCTACGTCATCGCCGCGCTCGACGCCGGCGTCGAGCCGGACCTCGCCTTCGCTCGCGCCGCGAATGAAATCGCGAGTGACCTCGACGGCGTTGGTAACTTGAGCGCCGAATCCTACGTGGCGACATTACGGATGGAGCAAGGTGGCGACCTCTCCGCCACGCAGGCCAAATCGGTGCTCGCGGAGATCCTCGCCAACGGGGGAGAGCCGGCGTCCGTTGCACAGAGCAAGGGCTTCGAGCGACTCGCCTCGGGCGCTCTGGGCGAGGTCGTGGCCCGACTGATCGACGAGAACCCGGACGAGTGGGCGCGCTACCGTGCCGGCGATGAGAAGCTCGCGCAGTTCTTCATCGGCCAGGTCATGAAGCTCACGAAGGGTCAGGCGAACGGCAAAGACGTGATCGCCGAACTGCAAACTCGTCGCTGACGGTAACTGCGACATCATCTTCGATTCGAGACCAAGTAGTTTTTTCTTATGCGCCGCCTTCCCCTCGTCGTCGTCGTTGCGGTCATACTGAGCGGCGCGGCGGCGAGCGTCGGGGCCGCGGACACGACCACCACGACGTCGGCGTCTTCGACGACCTCGACGACCTCGACGACCGTGCCGCACCGAAGGGTCGCCGCCTTGACGGGACTCGCGGATCCGACGGCGGTCACGAAGCGACGTTCGGCGCTCACGATCAAGTTGGACAACACGCCCCAGGCGCACCCGCAGTACGGCATCAATGAGGCGGACGTCGTCTACGAAGAGATCGTCGAAGGCGGTATCACTCGACTGGCCGCCATTTTCAACTCGAACCTCCCGACAAAGGTGGGTCCGGTGCGATCGGTTCGACGCACCGACCGCGAGATCGTCTTTCCGATCGGCGGAATCTTCGCCTTTTCGGGGGGTGCCCAGTACGCCATCACCAGTATCGAGACCGCCCCGGTCACGCTCATCGATCAATCGAACGCCGGGGCCGCGATGTTCCGTGACCCCACGCGACCGCCGCCCCACAACCTCTTCGCCAACGCGGCGTCGCTGATGAAAGAGGGCGGCAAGGTCCACCCACCACCGGCGCTCTTCACGTACGTGCCCCGACGTGCCCCCGCGGTGGGTGCGCCCGCCGGGTCCTTTACGGTGAACTTCGGGTCGGGCTTCGCCACGTCGTACCAGTGGGATCCCAAGACACGTACCTGGTTGCGATCGATATTCGGAGCCCCCGACGTGACGGCGACCGGCGTGCGCGTCGCGCCGACGAACGTGATTGTGATGAGCGTGAAATACTACGGCGGGGTCGGCGTCGAGGGCTCCTACGCCCAGATGGTGGGCTCCGGTCCGGTCGAGGTCTTCTCCGACGGGCGGTTGCAGAAGGGCACGTGGTACCGCCGCAACATCCACCTGAAGACGGCGTACCGCTCAGCGTCGGGCAAAGTCATCGCGCTGCGTCCCGGTCAGACCTGGGTGGAACTCCTGGCGACCGCTGAGACGGTCAGCGTCTACGCGCACCCGTAGGCCGTTCGTCGCTGACCCCGCTGCGCGTTTCATAGACTTCCTCCATGACGAACCACCCCACCCCTCGAAGTACTGACGTCACCCTCGGCAAGAGCCGCGCCCCGGCGCGCTCAATGCTGCGCGCGATGGGCCTCACCGACGACGACATGACCAAGCCCCAAATCGGTGTCGCGTCGAGCTGGAACGAGGTCACCCCGTGCAACCTGCCCCTCGACCGCTTGGCCAAGCGCACCAAGGTCGCCGTACGCGACGCCGGTGGTGTGCCGTTCGAATTCGTGACGATTGCGGTCTCCGACGGCATCTCCATGGGTCACGAGGGCATGCGCGCGTCGCTCGTCTCGCGCGAGGTGATCGCCGATTCGGTCGAGTGCGTCATGCACGCCGAGTGCTTCGACGCCATGGTGACGCTGGCCGGGTGCGACAAGTCGCTGCCCGGAATGCTGATGGCGGCCGCTCGCTTGGACGTGCCGAGCGTCTTCCTCTACGGCGGCACCATCATGCCCGGTGAACTCGACGGCCGGGCCCTGGATATCACCTCGGTCTTCGAGGCCGTAGGCGCCAACGCCGTCGGGGCGATCAGTGACGAGGAGTTGACGGCGATCGAGTGCGCGGCCTGTCCCGGTGAGGGGAGTTGTGCCGGGATGTTCACCGCCAACACCATGGCGAGCGTGGGAGAGGCTCTGGGCATGTCGCTCCTCGGCAGCGCCTCGGTGCCCTCGATCGACCCGCGTCGCGACCAGTACGCCTACGACTCGGGACTCGCGGTCCTGAATCTCCTGGATCGTGGCATCAGCGCACGTCAGGTGATGACCAAGGCGGCCTTCGAGAACGCGATCGCCGTCGTCATGGCCCTGGGCGGTTCCACCAACGCGGTATTGCATCTGCTCGCCATCGCCCACGAGGCCCGCGTTGACCTCGAGCTCGACGACTTCAATCGGGTGGCGGCCAGGGTTGCGCACATCGCCGACATGAAGCCGCACGGCCGCTTCCACATGAGCGACCTCGACCGGGTCGGCGGCGTGCCGGTCGTCCTCCAGCATCTGCTCGACCACGGCCTCTTGAACGGTGACGTCATGACCGTGAGTGGCAAGACCATGGCCGAAAGCCTCGCGGACTATCAGGCAGCCGCGCCCGACGGCGAGGTCGTGCACGATCTCGCTCACCCGATCCACGACCGCGGCGGCATCGCCGTATTGCGAGGTTCGCTCGCGCCCAAGGGCGCGGTCGTCAAGGTGGCGGGAATCGACCAGCTGCAATTCAGTGGTCGCGCGCGCGTCTTTGACGGCGAGGAGTTCGCGCTCGCGGCGATCCTCGCCGACGAGATAGAGCCGGAGACGGTACTGGTGATTCGCTACGAAGGCCCCAAGTCCGGTCCGGGCATGAGAGAGATGCTCATGGTGACCGGCGCGATGAAGGGTGTCGGCCGCGGTAGTGACTGCGCCTTGATCACCGACGGTCGCTTCAGCGGCGGGACCCACGGTTTTTGCGTCGGGCACGTCGCACCCGAGGCGCTCGACGGAGGTCCGATCGCGCTCGTGCGCGACGGCGACCGGATCACGATCGACGTCGAGACACTGTCGATCGACGTCGACGTCGACGCCGCCGAGCTCGCCGAACGAGCGAAGCACGTGGCACCCTTCGTCCCTCGCTACACGACCGGCGTCCTCGAAAAGTTCGCTCGCATGGCCCAGGGGGCTGAGAAGGGAGCGGTCACCACGAGGTAGCAGTCTTGTGCGCACGGGCCACATGTGCTTAGATAAGGACGTGACGACCCGTAACGACATTCTCGTGGTGGTAGTAGGCGCGCGGCGCCGGTAGTCACGCTCACACGTACTCCGGAGGCCTCCCAAACAAGGGAGGCCTTTTTGCTTATCTAAGAACAAAGGAACATTGTGCAACTCACAGGAGCGCAGGCACTGATCAGGAGCCTCGAGCAAGAAGGCGTCGACACGATCTTCGGGCTGCCCGGCGGCGCCATCCTCCCGGTCTACGACCCGCTCCTCGACTCATCGATTCGCCACATCCTCGTGCGTCACGAACAGGGCGCCGGTCACATGGCCGAGGGCTACGCCCTGGCGACGGGACGTCCCGGTGTCGCGATGGTCACGAGCGGACCGGGCGCGACCAATATCGTCACGCCGATCGGCAACGCCCACATGGATTCGACCCCGCTCGTCGTGATCACCGGACAAGTGGCGACCGCGTCGATCGGTACCGACGCGTTCCAGGAGTGCGATATCACCGGCATCACCATGGGGATCACGAAGCACAACTTCCTCGTCCAATCGGCCCAAGAGATCCCACGGGCGGTCGCCGCGGCGTTCCACCTGGCGACCACTGGTCGCCCGGGCCCGGTGTTGATCGACGTGCCCAAGGACGTCACCCAGTCGATGATGGACTGGTGGTACCCGGCGAGCGTCGAGGAGTACGACCTGCCGGGGTACCGGCCCGAAGTCCCGCTCGACGAAGACGCGATCGCTCGCGCGGTCGCACTGATCAATGAATCCGAGCGTCCCGTACTCTACGTGGGCGGCGGCACTCTGAAGTCGCGCGCGGCTCAAGAGCTGCGGGCCTTCGCCGAGCGCACGGGCATACCGGTCGTAACTACGTTGATGGCCCGTGGGGCGTTCCCCGATTCCCACGACCTGCACCTCGGCATGCCCGGGATGCACGGCATGTACACCGCGGTCACCGCAATCCAGAAGTCTGACCTCCTGATCTCCCTCGGCGCCCGGTTCGATGACCGGGTCACGGGCAAGATCCCCGCCTTCGCCGCGGGCGCCAAGGTCATTCACGTCGACATCGATCGGGCCGAATTCAACAAGGTGCGCCACGCCGACGTCGCGATACAGAGCAACGTGGGTGCCGCCCTCACGGCCTTCGACGACGCCCGGGCGACGCCGAGGAACCTCGACGTGTGGTGGAAGACCATCAACGAATGGCGTGACCAGTATCCGTTGGTCTACGACGAACCGTCGGCCGAGGGACCGCTGCGTCCCCAACACGTGATCGAAGCGATCGCCGCGAAGGCCGCACCGGGCACGATCGTCGCGGCCGGCGTGGGACAGCACCAGATGTGGGCGTCGCAGCACTGGAAGTTCGAAGAGCCCGGTACCTGGATCAACTCCGGGGGAGCGGGGACGATGGGTTTCGGCGTACCGGCCGCCATCGGCGCGAAGGTCGGTCGACCGGATCGCACCGTGTGGTGCATCGACGGCGACGGCTGTTTCCAGATGACGGCTCAGGAGTTGACCACGGCGCGATCCGAGGGCATTCCTATCAAGGTCGCGATCCTCAACAACGCCTACCTGGGAATGGTCCGTCAGTGGCAGGAGATGTTCTACGACGAACGCTATTCCGAGGTCTACCTCAGTGCCGACCTGCCGGACTACGTGAAGTGGGCCGAAGCGATGGGCTGCGTCGGCCTGCGCGCGCGCACGCTCAAAGAGATGCACGAAGTCATCGACGAGGCCAATTCGATCAACGACGTGCCCGTCGTCATTGACTTTCGAACCGACGCCGAAGAAAAGGTCTTCCCCATGGTCGCCGCGGGCGCGAGTAACGACGACATCATCGTGCATCCGCTGCAGCGAGGGGGCAATCAATGAGCCCACCCGAACCGTACCTAGGCGAGGTGTCGCGAACGCCGGTGCGCCATCACATCCTCTCGGTGCTCGTCGAGAACAAGGCCGGCGTCCTGGCTCGCATCGCCGGACTGTTCGCCCGACGCGGCTTCAACATCTACTCCCTCGCGGTCGCCCCGGCGGAGAGTCACGCCCGGTTCTCTCGGGTCACGATCGTCGTCGACGCCGAATCGGCGCCGCTCGAACAGATCGTCGGACAGCTGGACAAACTGGTCAACGTCGTGGCGATCACCGACCTCGCGCCTCGCGACGCGGTGGAGCGCGAACTGTTGCTCGCGACATTGCCCCTGGGCGACGAAAATCGTTCGGCGATGCTCGACACCATCACGCGCGCCGGCGCCGCGATCGTCGACGTCGGGCCGACGTCGGTGACCGTGATGCTTGCCGGGACCCCGGCCGCGTGCGACGAACTCGAAGCGGCCCTCGAAGGCTTCACCGAGGTCGAACTCCATCGAACCGGTCGCGTGGCACTCCCTAGACTTGCCTGAGCGACGACGCTCCAATAACTGATCAAAGGACTCCCCATGACCACGATGTACTACGAAGCCGACGCCAAGCCCGAACTGTTGAAGTCGAAGAAGATCGCGATTCTGGGCTACGGATCCCAGGGCCACGCGCACGCCCTCAACCTCCACGACAGCGGCTACGACGTCCGCGTTGGTCTGCGGACCGACTCCTCGTCAATCGCTAAGGCCGAGGCCTCCGGTCTTCGCGTGCTCTCGATCGCCGACGCCTGCGCCGAGGCCGATGTGATCATGGTGCTCGTGCCCGACACCGAGCAAAAGCGCACCTACGACGCCGAGATCGCGCCGCATCTGACGACCGGCAAGTGCCTGCTCTTCGCCCACGGCTTCAACATCCGCTTCGATCTGATCAAGCCGCCGGCCGACGTCGACGTGGCGATGGTCGCCCCGAAGGGTCCGGGGCACCTGGTGCGTCGCACGTACCTCGAGGGCGGCGGCGTCCCGGCGCTCATCGCCGTGGAACAAGACGCGACCGGACACGCCCACGACATCGCGCTGGCTTACGCGCACGGCATCGGCGCCACGCGCGCCGGCGTGCTCGAGACGACGTTCACCGAGGAGACCGAGACCGACCTCTTCGGTGAGCAGGCAGTCCTGTGCGGCGGCGTGTCGGCCCTCGTACGCGCCGGCTACGAGACGCTCGTCGAGGCGGGGTATCAGCCGGAGAGCGCGTACTTCGAGTGCCTGCACGAACTGAAACTGATCGTCGACTTGATGTACGAAGAGGGAATCACCGG